>JAZQMH010000227.1:0-3361 GCA_045543255.1 Vescimonas sp. | reverse complement strand
CCTCCCCCATGCCCGGCAACATCCTGGCTGTGAATGTCACTGCCGGTCAGGCCGTGAAGAAGGGCGATGTGCTGATGGTCCTCGAGGCTATGAAGATGGAGAACGAGATCATGGCTCCCTGCGATGGTACCGTCGGTGCTGTCAGCGTTACCAAGGGTGCTACTGTGGAGACCGGCACGCTGCTGTGCACCATCCAGTAATGGAGGGTGAGAAATGCAAGCTATCCTGAATTTCTGCGAACAGACCGGTTTTTACCAGTTCTTTGTGGGTGAAAACTGGAAATGCGCGGTGATGATCCTCATCGCCTGCGTGCTGCTGTTCCTCGGTATCGTCAAGAAGTTTGAGCCCCTGCTGCTGGTACCTATCGCCATCGGTATGCTGGTGACCAACCTGCCCGGCGCGGGTATGTATCACGAGATCCTCTTTGCCGGCGGTCATGTCCACTGGGATCTGTTCGGCGGCGCACCGATCACCGCTGAGTTCCTCACCGAGATGGCAGAGGTGGGCGTCAGTGCCGATGTGCTGGCCTCCGTTTCTGTGGGGCAGAGCATCTCCGCAGGTCTTATCGATATTCTCTATTTGGGCATTAAGCTGGGTATCTATCCCTGCCTCATCTTTATGGGCGTGGGCGCCATGACCGACTTTGGCCCTCTGATCGCCAACCCCAAGAGCCTGCTGCTGGGCGCTGCTGCACAGCTGGGTATCTTTATGACCTATGTGGGCTGCCGTCTGCTGGGCTTTACCGGCGCAGAGGCTGCCTCGGTGGGTATCATCGGCGGCGCTGATGGCCCTACGGCTATTTTCGTCACCGCTATGCTGGCACCTGCCCTGCTGGGCCCCATCGCCGTGTCTGCCTACTCCTACATGGCTCTTGTCCCCGTGATCCAGCCTCCCATCATGAAGGCGCTGACCACGGAGAAGGAGCGTCAGATCGTTATGAAGCCTCTGCGCGAGGTCAGCAAGAAGGAGAAGATCATCTTCCCCATCGTGGTCACCATCTTTGTGTCCCTGCTGGTTCCCTCCGCCGCACCCCTCATCGCCTGCTTGATGCTGGGTAACCTCTTCAAGGAGTGCGGTGTTACCGATCGTCTCAGCAAGACGGCACAGAACGAGCTGATGAACATCGTCACCATCTTCCTGGGCGTGTCTGTTGGTGCTACCGCTACCGGCGCTACCTTCCTCAGCGGCAAGACCTTGGCCATCCTCGCCATGGGTATCGTGGCCTTCAGCTTCGGTACGGCAGGCGGCGTGCTGCTGGCTAAGTTCATGAACCTCTTCCTCAAGGAAAAGATCAATCCCCTTATCGGCTCTGCCGGTGTCTCCGCCGTGCCTATGGCTGCCCGCGTCTCTCAGAAGGTGGGTCAGGAGGCCAATCCCGGCAACTTCCTGTTGATGCACGCTATGGGCCCCAACGTGGCAGGCGTCATCGGCTCTGCCATCGCCGCCGGCGTGCTCATCTCCCTGTTCGGATAAAGGAGGTACACTATGGAATTTCTGTCTAATAAACCTTTGCTCATTACCGATACCATTCTGCGTGATGCCCACCAGTCTCAGGCTGCCACCCGCATGACCATCGAGGACATGATCCCCGCTCTGGAGCAGCTGGATTCCATCGGCTACTACTCTTTGGGGTGCTGGGGCGGCGCTACCTTCGATGCCAGCATGCGTTTCCTCAACGAAGATCCCTGGGAGCGCCTGCGCACTATTCGCAAGTATGTGAAGAACACGAAGCTGCAGATGCTGTTCCGTGGTCAGAACATCTTGGGCTACAAGCACTATGCTGACGATGTGGTGGATGCTTTCTGCCGCAAGTCCATTGAGAACGGTATCGACATCATCCGTATTTTCGATGCTCTCAACGATGTCCGCAACTTGGAGCAGGCCATCAAGTCTACCAAGAAGTACGGCGGCGAAGTGGAGGCCACCCTGTCCTACACCATCTCCCCCATCCACAATGAGGCCTACTTCGTGAAGCTGGCCAAGGAGCTGGAGCAAATGGGCGCTGACGCTATCTGCATCAAGGATATGGCAAACCTGCTGCTGCCTATGGATGCTTACTCCCTCGTAAAGGCACTGAAAGAGACTGTGTCCGTTCCCATCCATCTCCACACCCACAACACCTCCGGTACCGGCGACATGACGCTGCTGATGGCGGCTTACGCCGGCGTGGATATTGTGGACACCGCCCTCTCCCCCTTGGCCAACGGTACGGCACAGCCCGCTACCGAGTCCTTGGTGGCGACCCTGCAGGGTACTGTCCGTGATACCGGCCTCGACCTCGGTAAGATGTCCGATGCCGCTGTCCACTTCCGTAAGATCGCCCAGCGTCTTACCGCTGCGGGCAATCTCAACCCCAAGGTGCTGAATGTGGACACCAACACGCTGCTCTACCAAGTGCCCGGCGGTATGCTCTCCAATCTGATCTCCCAGCTGAAGGAGGCAGGTAAGGAGGATAAGTACTACGACGTGCTGGCGGAGATCCCCCGCGTCCGTAAGGACTTTGGCTATCCCCCGCTGGTGACGCCTTCCAGCCAGATCGTGGGTACGCAGGCCGTCATGAACATCATCATGGGCGAGCGCTACAAGGTGTTCCCCAAGGAGTCCAAGGCCATGCTGAAGGGTGAGTACGGCTCTCTCCCCGGTGAGGTCAACGAAGAAGTCCGCGCCAAGGCCGGCATCGCTCCCGAGGATGTGATCACCTGCCGTCCCGCCGACCTGTTGGAGCCGGAGCTTGAGAAGTACAAGGCCGAGTACGCCGACATCGCCAAGAGCGAAGAGGATGTGCTGAGCCTCGCCCTGTTCCCTCAGGTTGCCCCCAAGTTCCTCGCCAAGCGCGATGCCGCTCCCGAGGAAGCTGCTCCTGCCGCTGTCGCTGCTGATCCCAACGCAGTGCGTGAGCTGTACGTGGAGTGGAAAGGCTAAGAGATCGCTTCAAATCCCTCTCTCCCGCGTGGAGAGAGGGATTTTCTCTATTTACAGCGATATTTTCAAGAAAAAAATTAAAAAAACGCAAAAAAATACTTGCCAAGGGGAAAAATATCGGTTATAATAATCCCGTTCCAAAGGAGCGATACGCGCACCTTTAGCTCAGCTGGTAGAGCACCTGACTCTTAATCAGGGTGTCCAGGGTTCGAGTCCCTGAAGGTGTACCACACCCCCTGATCCAAAATGGCCCATTGGTCAAGTGGTTAAGACAGCGGCCTCTCACGCCGTTAACATCGGTTCGAATCCGCTACGGGTCACCATATTTGACTTCTTGCTTCTTTGAAGCTTGAGTATAGATTATGTGCCACGGTGCATAACAGTTGGTGTTTATGACATTGAGGGTCCACCCGTTCCCATTCCGAACACGGTAGTTAAG
>JAZQMH010000226.1:0-10827 GCA_045543255.1 Vescimonas sp. | reverse complement strand
CATCATCTGGCTGAGGCCGCAGGGCTCGCTCTTAGAGGGCATCAAGAACAGGTCAGCGCCGGCATAGATGCGGCGAGAGAGAGCATCGGAATAGGTGATCTGCGCTGCCACACGGCCGCCGTAGCGGTAGGCCTGAGAGCGGAAGAAGTCCTCATAGTACTCGTCGCCCTTGCCCAGCACCACCAGCTGCACGCCCATATCCATGATGCGGTCGAAGCCCTCGCAGATGAGATCCACGCCCTTGTGGCCCACCAGACGGCTGACGATGGCCATCACAGGCACCTCGGGATCTTCACGCAGGCCCAGAGACACCTGCAGGTCTGCCTTGCACTTGGCCTTGCCTTCCATCTCCTCGGGAGTATACACTGCGGGGATGGCATTGTCAACTGCGGGGTCATAAGCGGTCATGTCGATGCCGTTCAGGACGCCGTGGAGCTTATAGGACACAGCGGAGACGATGGACTCCAAACCATGGGCATAAGTGCTGTCATGGAGCTGCATGGCATAGGTGGGGCTGACGGTGGTAACGGCATCGGACACCAGCATGGCGGCCTTCATCAGATTGATGTCGCCATCCATAGCCAATGTGCCGTCGTTCCACCAACCCTCATGGAGACCAAACAGGTCATAGAGGGTCTCGGCACCGTAACGGCCCTGATACTCCACATTGTGGATGGTAAATACGGTCTTAATGTTGCGCACGGCATCCCAGCGGGTGGCCACATCCTTCAGATACACGGGGATGAGTGCCGTCTGCCAGTCGTTGCAGTGGATCACATCGGGCATACAGTTGAGGCTGGGCAGCAGGTTCACCACGGCCTTGGAGAAGAAGGCGAAGCGCTCGCCGTCATCATAATCGCCATAGAGACCGCCGCGGCGGAAATAGTACTCGTTATCCACAAAGTACCACGTTACACCGCGATACTCCATGGAGAACAGACCGCAGTACTGATGACGCCATGCCACATCCACATAGATGTAGCTGCGATAGGTCATCTTCTCCCGCCACTCCTGAGAGATCTGACCGTAGAGGGGCAGGATGACGGAGACGTTGTCGCCGCCCTCGGCCAGGGCGATGGGCAGGCTGCCCGCCACGTCTGCAAGACCGCCGGTCTTACAGAAGGGGAACGCCTCGGAGGCTGCAAATAATACGTTCATAGCGTTTCCTCACTTTCCTTTTGATCAGATCACGCTGTTCTTCGCCACCACCACGGGATAGTGCTCATGGCCCATCATGGAGGTATTGGCAGAGAACACCACGTTCTTGTCGGCGATGACATTGCGCACCGTTGCCCCTGCCTTCACCACCGTATCCTTAAAGAGGATGCAGTTTTCCACACAGGCGCCCTTCTCCACCTTCACGCCGCGGAAGATGACGGAGTTGCGGACATTACCCTGAATGTCGCAGCCATCGGAGATCAGGGAATTGACGCACTCCACAGCGGGGTCAATGTAGGTGGAAGCGGCATCGTTCTCCTTGGCGTACACGGGACGCTGGGGGTTGAACAGCTCTGCGCGGATGTCGGGGCGCAGCAGATCCATGGAGCGGTTGTAGTAATCCTGCACCGTGTCGATGCGGGCAGCGAAGCTGTCCCACACGTAGCCGCGCATATTCAGCGTGCCGCACTTATCCTGCAGGATATGGCGGCGCCAACCGTAGTTATTCTGTGCCATGGCGCTCTGCACCATACCCAGCAGCAGCTCACGGCTCATGATGAAGATGTTGAGGCTCTGATAGCCAGCGGGGGTGTTCACATCGTAGGCCACCTCCACGATACGGCCGGTGATGTCCAGCGTAAAGTAGGTGTCGGCGGGACGGCCGGGACGAGAGGTGCACACGCAGGTCATGTCTGCGCCGGAGGCGATGTGGCTCTCCAGCACGTCCTTGAGGGGGATGTTGGTGACGATGTCGCTGTCAGCCAGCACCACATAGTCCTGACGGATGTGGCGCAGATAATCCATCACGCAGCCCAGTGCCTCCAGCTTGCCGCGGAACTGACCGCCGCCTTCACGGTTCTCCTGATAGGCGAAAGCGGGCAGCAGCTTCAAGCCGCCGTACTTGCGGCTCAGATCCCAGTGCTTACCGGTGCCAAGGTGATCCAGCATGCTCTGGCACTTACCGTGCATAATCACGCCCACGTCGGTGATGCCGGCGTTGACCATGTTGGAGAGCATAAAGTCCACCACGCGATAGTCGCCGCCATAGGGGACGGAGCCGTAAATGCGCTGGTCCGTCAGCGTACCCAGTTCCGTTCTCTTCTCATAGGAGAAAATAATTCCGTGCATTCCTTTCATCGTGCTGCCTCCTCTCCGTGATGCTTGTCAAGCATCGTCTTGGGTGCTACCTTCTCACCTGCTGCCACGCAGGTACGGGGGCCGAGAACGGCGATACCCCACTGCTCGGGATCCTCTGCCTGCGCGGGGGGAGCGCCCACCACGGCGCCTACGCCGATGCGGCAGTTCTCGCCCACGATGGCGTAATGTACCTGTGCGCCGTCTTCAATGACAGCACCGGGCATCACCACGGAATAGGTCACCGATGCGCCCTCGCCCACGGAAGTGCCGGTGGAGAGAACGCTGTTCTTCACCTCGCCCAGCAGCGTGCAGCCACGGGCCACGGCGGAGTTGCCGATGTCGGCCTTCTCGCCCACATAGGTGGGAGGACAGACCTCGTTGCGGCCACGGATGGGCCAGCTGTCGTCCAGCAGGTTCAAGCCGGAATCGGGGGTCAGCATATCCATGTTGGCATCCCAGAGGCTGTCCAGCGTACCGACATCCTTCCAGTAGCCCTCGAAGCGGTAGGCCACCATGTTCTCACCGTCGTTCAGCATGGTGGGGATGATGTTCTTACCGAAGGCGTTGTCGGAGTTCTCGTTGGCCTCGTCGGCGATGAGGTACTCACGCAGCTTCTTCCAGGAGAAGATGTAGATACCCATGGAGGCGAGGTTGCTCTTGGGCTCCTTGGGCTTCTCGGCGAACTCAACGATGTTGTCCTCGCCGTCCACAGCCATGATACCGAAGCGGCTGGCCTCTTCCCAAGGCACTTCCATCACGGAGATGGTGCAGGCAGCACCCTTCTCCTTATGGAGGCGCAGCATACGGTCATAGTCCATCTTGTAGATATGGTCGCCGGAGAGGATGGCCACATAGTCGGGATCATACAGATCCACGAAGCCGATGTTCTGATAAATGGCGTTTGCCGTGCCCTTATACCACACAGCGCCGGTGGCACTCTGGTAGGGGGGCAGGATGTGCACGCCGCCATGGCGGCGGTCCAGCTCCCAAGGCTGGCCGTTACCCACATACTGGTTCAGCTCCAGAGGACGATACTGGGTCAGCACACCCACCGTATCGATGCCGGAGTTGGCGCAGTTGGAGAGGGGGAAGTCGATGATGCGGAACTTTCCGCCGAAGGGGACGGCGGGCTTGGCCATGTCACCGGTCAGCACGTACAAACGGCTGCCCTGTCCACCTGCCAACAGCATTGCGATGCATTCTTTTTTCATGCCTCTTTTCCTCCTGTAGAGCGTGTTTTGCTTTTCGCGAGTCTTCCTTTTCCCTGTAAGATCACCGCACCCAGCGGGGGAATGCGCAGCGAGATGGACTGCTCTTCCCCATGGGAGGGAATATGCTCTGTCATAATGGGGCCGACATTGATCACGCCGCTGCCGCCCCACTCCTCGGCATCGGTGTTGAACACCTCTTCATACCGCGCCTTGGGCGGCACGCCGAAGCGATAGCTCTCGTGTACCACGGGGGAGAAATTCACCGCCAGCAGCAGAGATTTGCCCGTGCGGTCGGTACGGCGGAAAACCAACACATTGTTGGTGTTGTCATCTGCCACCTGCCACTTGAAGCCCTCCCAGTCGCGGTCGTTCTCCCACAAGGCACGATTACTTCTGCGCTTATAGAAGCGGTTCAGCGCGCGGATGCACTCGTGGGTCTTGCGGCAGGCCTCATCCTCCAGCAAGTACCAGTCAAGCTGCCCTTTAAACTTCCACTCGTTCCACTGGCCCAGCTCTGCACCCATGAAGGTGAGGTTCTTGCCGGGGTGGCACAGCATATAGGCGTAGAAGCTGCGGACACCGGCTAGTTGCTGCCAGTCGTCGCCGGGCATCTTGCCGCGGAGAGATCCCTTCATATGTACCACCTCGTCGTGGGAGACGGGCAGCACAAAGTTCTCGGAAAATGCGTACATCATGGAGAAGGTCACGTCGTGGTGGTGGTCACGACGGAAGAAGGGGTCCATCTTCAAATAATGACATACGTCATTCATCCAACCCATGTTCCACTTCAAGTTAAAGCCCAAGCCGCCTACCTCGGGGGGATGGGTCACCTGCGGCCATGCGGTGGACTCCTCCGCCACCATCAACACGGCGGGATTGACGGAGAAGGCCGTGCGGTTGAGCTGACGAAGGAACTCGATGGCCTCTAAGTTCTCATGGCCGCCGTACTTGTTGGGCCGCCACTCCTGACGGTCATAGTCAAGATACAGCATGGAGGCCACAGCATCTACGCGGAGACCGTCGATGTGGTACTCCCGCAGCCAGAAGGCGGCGGAGGACAACAGGAACGAGCACACATCGGGCTTACCGTAGTCAAAGATGCGGGTACCCCAGCTCTTATGCTCCCACTTCAGCTGATCGGTGTACTCGTACAAACACGAGCCGTCAAACTCAATGAGACCGTGGGCATCCTTGCAGAAGTGGGCAGGCACCCAGTCGAGGATCACGCCGATTCCCGCCCGATGGAGACGATCCACCAGATACATAAAATCATGGGGCGTACCGTAACGGGACGTGGGGGCGAAATAGCCGGTGCACTGATAGCCCCAGCTGTCGTCCAGCGGATACTCCGTTACAGGCAGCAGCTCTACATAGTTGTAGCCCATGTCGCGGACATACTTTGCCAGACGGTCACCCATCTGGCGGTAGTTGAGGACTTCGCCGTCATCCGTTTTCTGCCACGAGCCCAAGTGCACCTCGTAGATGTTCACCATCTCCTCGGCGGGGCGGCGATTCTTCTGCCGCTCGATCCACTTTTGATCGCGCCACTTGAAACCGCCGATGTCGTAGACCTTACTGTTGGTTTCCGGACGCGTCTCCTGATGAAAACGGTAGGGGTCAGTTTTCCACTGTACCGTTCCGTCAGATTTCGTGACCACATACTGATAGCTGTCATACTGCTTGGCGTGGGCAACAGGCAGTTCCCATGTGCCGTCGTCAAGACGGATCATGCCCCACTGCTCCCAGTTGCTGAAATCGCCGATCAGTGCTACATGACGGGCATTGGGGGCCCACACGCGGAAGACCCAGCCGTCATCGGTGGGATGGGCGCCAAAGTATTCGTAGGCTCTGTCCCACACACCGTTATAGAGTAAGTTCTCTCCCATAACCGCCTTCCTTTCTCTTCTCTCCTAAAAAAGGGCGGAGTACTCCTTATTCTATCTTATTGTCATTTTACTCCATTTTTGTCCTATCGTCAAGGAAACGAGGTAACAAAAAAAGAGCCTTTTAGGCTCTCTTTTTATGTTTTTTTACGGCTGAGCTGTAAAAGTGCCATAATGGCCTCTTCCCGCGCCCGCATTCTCGCCTTTTCCACCCCTTCGTCGAGGTGGTCATAGCCCAGCAGATGCAGCACGGAGTGCACCACCAAGTAGGCCAGCTCACGGCTGCGGGAGTGACCGTACTCCTTGGCCTGCGCCGCCACCCGCTCCATGGAAAGGCACATATCCCCCAAGGGAATGAGCCCCGTGGCGGGGTCAGCGTCATATTCGTCGGGCAGCTCCCCGGGGGTCAGATCAAACATGGGAAAGCTCAGCACATCGGTGGGGCTATCCACGCCGCGCATGGTGAGGTTCACCTCGTGGATGCCTGCATCGTCCGTCAAGTTCACATCCACCTCGCACCGCAAGTCCATGCCCTCGGCCTCCAGCGCCGTACGGATGGCGCGGCGAATGAGGGTACAGGAGGCGGCAGATACGCCCTCCACATCGGCGGTAATGGGGATATAATGTCTTTTTGCCATGGTCTTACCCTTACTTTCTCTTTTTCTCTTCGTAGCGGTCGTAGGCCTCGATGATGCGTTGCACCATGACGTGACGCACCACGTCCTCCTGTGTCAGCTTGCAGATGCCCACACCTTCCACGTCCTTCAGCACCTTCATGGCCTCCTTAAGGCCGCTGGTCTTATCGGCAGGCAGGTCGATTTGGGTAATATCGCCGGTAATGACCACCTTGGAGCCAAAGCCCATACGGGTGAGGAACATCTTCATCTGCTCGCGGGAGGTGTTCTGTGCCTCATCGAGGATGATAAAGCTGTCATCCAGCGTGCGTCCGCGCATGTAAGCGAGAGGCGCCACCTCAATATTGCCTCGCTCGAGATATTTCTGATAGGTCTCGGCGCCCAGCATGTCGAAAAGGGCATCATACAAGGGGCGCAGGTAAGGGTCAACCTTACTCTGCAAATCATCGGGCAGGAAGCCGAGGCGCTCGCCCGCCTCCACGGCGGGACGGGTAAGGATAATGCGGTTGACCTGCTTATCCCGGAAGGCCGCCACTGCCGCCGCCACCGCCAAGTAGGTCTTACCCGTACCGGCAGGGCCAACGCCGATGGTGACGGTGTTGCGCTCCACGCTGTCCATATACTGCTTCTGACCGATGGTCTTAGGCTTCACGGGACGACCCTTGGAGGTGATGCAGATCACATCCTGTGTCAGCTCCGCAATACGCTCAGACTGACCCGAGCGGGCAAGACCGATGACATAGCGCACATGCTGCTCGTTGATGGTCTCTCCCTTGGCGCTGAGGGTCAGCAAGGCACGGACGGCCTTCTCCGCCAGCACCACATTCTCCACATCGCCGCTGATGACGATCTCGCCGCCGCGGTTTACCACGATCACCTGAAACTCCGCCTCAATGAGACGGATATTCTCATCAAAGGAGCCAAAGATGTCGATGGCCTCCTCCATACGCTCAATACCAATGCGCTGTTCCATACTTCACTCTTCTTTCGTTTCCGATTTCTCCCACAGCACAGGGACTTCCGCTCCCAGCTGCTCGAGGCACTCCGCCTCCAGCGTCACCACGAGGGCATCCCCTTCCATGCGGTGGGTAAATGTTGTCCATGTTACGCTGCCGCCCTCCGTAAGCTGCGCCGTCAAGCGCTGCAAAAGGGCCAGCTTCCCCTCGTTGAAGGCCGCCTCCACCGTCCGCGTCACTTCCTGCACATCGTATTGCACAAGTTTTTCGTGGCACAGCGACAGGGGCAGCTCCCCGCCAAAAGGCAGCCGTAAGGGGTGGTATAGGGTTATTCTATCACAACCTGTGGTTAAGATGCTACCCTTTCCGTAGAAATTTATCCGCTTCTTTCCCACGATCAGTGAAAAACGATGGCTCTCCTTCCCCTCTCCCACCTGCTGCACTACCGTCAAGGGCACGCGCACCGTGAGGGTATACCACGTTCTGCCCCACACCTCACCGTGGGCGTGCATGAAGCGGACGCCGCCGAACCGTCCGTCGGACACACCCGACAGCAGCAGCTGTCCCTTTTCCACCATGTCCCCCTCTTTTACGCAGGTCTTGCCGTTTAATGCCACAATCTCCGTCACCAGTCCCGTCTTGGTGGACACCACATTGGCGTATTCTTGCGGGTCGATGGTGCGGGGTGGGCGCTGCCGCTCCACCACCTGCACATGGGCGGTGCAGCCCCGCACATTCACCGACAACCACGACAACTCGTGAAGCTCCAGCAGCACATGGTTGCGGAGATCCTCCTGCTCAATATCCAACGCCCGCGTGCCGATGGTGACACCGTTGCGCTCCAACGCCCGCAAAATCTCCGTGTCCGACACCCGCGCATTGCCGCTGATGGAAAAGGATAGGACGATATTCGCCCCGCACCACAGCCAAACAAGGGCCAGCACCGCCGCCGCTAAAAGCACATACCGCCGCCGCAAGCGCTTCAACATCACAGGCGCGCCCGAAAGGGAGATTTCCTCCACCTCCACCGCCGCCGTTTCCATCACCTGCCGCAGCGCCCGCCGCCCATGGATAGTGGTTTTAAAGCGGATATGGGCGGCATCCTCCCACACCACATCCCAAAAAGGGATGTTGTGAACGGAGCAGAGATTCAGCACCCGCTCGGGGGCAGCGCTGCAGCAGCGCACCGCCGCCTCGCCGCGAAGATAATTGACGATCTTGCGATACATACCCTCACTCCACCAACTCTATTTTCTCGATGACCCCTGTGATCCGCAGTTCTTCATCGGTCATGGCCTGCAATTCCAAGTCCCGCCCCGTCAAGCGGACGATGACACTGCCGCCGTTAATGTCCACCACCTCGGTGGAATATCCCAGCACGCCGCGATGACGATCCATGTAAAAGGAGTGGCTGCCCACCAGCTCCATCCGCGGCACACTGGGTGCCAACACCGCAGGCAGATCCAGTTTGTCGGTGACCTCCACCGTGCGGCGCAGCAGCCGCTTTCCCCGCTCTCCCATGCGCTCCCCCCCTTTTCTTCTCAAATCCTATGCCCGCTGCGGTCAAAACTTGCCTCGCTGCGGCATAAGGTAGCATCGAGGTGACGGACACATGGCAAAACTACGAAATTCTCTCCTTCTTTTCTTCCCCATCGCCGCGCTGATGGCCCTGCTGCTCCTGCGCTCACAAGTGGCGGCAGCGGCGGTGCGGCAGGGGCTCACCCTCTGCGCCCAAAGCCTCCTGCCTGCCCTGTTTCCCTTCTTCGTGGCGGTGAGCTGGGCGGTGAACTGCGGCCTTTTCCACACATTGCAGAGCATGGGCATCCCCACCTCCGCCGCCGTGTTCTTCTTAGGGGCGTTGGGGGGCTACCCCTTGGGGGCACGAACGGCGGGCGAAGCCTATCGGGGCGGTCTCATCACAAAATCCGAGGCCGAGCATCTCCTCGCCTGCTGCAACAACGCGGGGCCTGCTTTCATCCTCGTGGTGGTGGGGCAAACGGTGTTCCATTCCACTGCCGCAGGTCTTACCCTTTGGGGCATCCACCTCGCCGCCGCGCTGATGGTCGCCCTCCTCTTCTGCCGCCGCCACACGAGCCGCACCGCCACACTGCCACCCACCATCTCCCCCGCTGCCGCCTTCATCGCCGCCGTAGGCAACGCCGCCGAGACTATGGTGCGCCTCAGCGCTTTCGTGGTGTTCTTCACGGTGGTGATGGCACTCCTTGCCTCACTTTTCGGCACTGTCCCACCCTTGTTGGCAGGATTTTTGGAGCTGACGGTGGGCGTTACTTCCCTTTCCCCTCACCGCCTTGGCTTCACCATAGCGGCGGGACTATTGGGCTGGGGCGGCGTGTCAGTACACTGTCAAGCCGCCGCTGTGCTGTCGGACACCGACCTGTCGCTACGGCATTATCTCCTTGGTAAAGCCCTGCAAGGGCTCCTCTCCGCCGCCGCGGCGTGGTGGGTCTATGGCCTTATATAGTAAAAACCCGACCTGTGGTGAGGACCACAGGTCGGGTTATGTTATGCTTGTTTCTCTGCTTCTTTTTCCATTAGTTCCATGAATAGGGCGATGGCGGGATTATAGTTGCTTCTGCGCCACGCCACGGTCACATCATGTCCCTTCACCTCGGGCATATTCAGCTCACGAATCACCACTTTCGGGTTATGCCGCTCCACGGTGCGATTACTGGTGACGGCAACACCGTGTCCCATCTCCACCCACAGCAGCACATCGTCATTTTTCTCCACGTACTGCACCTTGGGCGAGATACCGCCGCGGCTAATGAGGTTGGCGATGTATTGATATCCCTCTTGGCTTGCCTCCCTGCCCAGCTGGATAAACCGCTCCTGCCGCAAGTCGTCCATAGTCAAATCGGGCTTATTCGCCAAGGGATGGTCTTTATTGAACATGACGCAGGAGTCGAACTTCTGCACATTCACCGTCACCAAATCGGGCTTATCAAACAGGGAAAAACCGTAGGTGCAGATAATGTCCAGCTTTCCCTCATAAAGCCGCTCGGGCAGCTCGCCCAAGGAGAACCGCTCCATGGTCAAGCGAATGCCCCCGTGGTTGCGTTGAAACGCTTCCACCACAGGAGGAAACAGCGAGGAAGCATCGTAAATGTCCAAAAAGCCGATACGCAGCTGCCCCTCAAAATCCCTGTTGGCGTTCCGCGCATCCTCCATCATCTCCTCGTACTGGCGGAGGAAATCCGGCAGCTTGCTGTAGAGGGCACTGCCGCCGGGGGTCAGCTTCAGCGTCTTTTTATCGCGGATGAACAGCTGGGTGCCCAGCTCCGCCTCCATGGCTTGAATTTGGCGGCTCAAGGCAGGCTGTGTCATAAATAAACTCTTCGCCGCCTCGGTAAAACTGAGGCAGCGCACCACCGCAATAAAGTATTTCAGTTGATTCAAGGTCATACCATCACGCTCCTACGGTTACCATACCATATCCATACTTTTTTTGCAACAACATCATTACCAAAAGGCATGACCTCGAAAAATAATTGCATAAGTGAAACAATCGCAAAATTTGCACTTTTATAGGAAAAATGTTATGATTCTCTGGTAGGGTAATCACCACAAAAAACAAATGGAGGTTTTTGTTTATGAAGGTTTTGGGTATCTGCGCCGGTCGTCACGGCGGTAACTCTGAGACGCTGCTGAAGGAAGCTCTGCTGGCCTGCCAGGAGGGCGGCGCTGAGGTCAAGATGATCAACCTGTTCGACTATCACATCGAGCACTGCACCGGCTGCGAGGGCTGCACCGTCCAGATGGGTAAGGTTGAGATGGGTCAGCAGGACAAGTATCATGGCTGCATCCTGAAGGATAAGGACGATATGGA
>JAZQMH010000225.1:0-3568 GCA_045543255.1 Vescimonas sp. | reverse complement strand
AAGCATGATCGTAAGGTCTTAGCCGAAGCCAAGGCGGAGTTCGCCGCAGAGCAGGCGGCTAAGGCCGCCGCAGAAAGTGCAGAATAATATGGATATTACCCAGACTTTTTACGATAGCTTGGCCTCCCAGTATGACAAGCTGTTTTTCGATTGGCAGGCTACTACGAAAGAACAGGCGGTGCTGCTGGATGGGTTGTTCCGCGCAGAGGGCTTCGACACCACTGCCCCTGTCCTTGACTGCGCCTGCGGCATCGGTACGCAGGCCATCGGTCTTGCAGGGATGGGCTATCCCGTCACCGCCTCGGACATCAGTGAAGGTGAGCTTGCCGAGGCGAAGGTACGTGCAGCGCAGAACGGTGTCACCCTCAACTTTACCCGCGCCGACTTTTGCAAGCTGTCGGACACCTTTTCTGAGAAGTTCCCCGTCATTATCTGCATGGATAACGCTCTGCCCCATATGCTGACGAAAGAAGCGATTGAACAGGCAGTGAGCAGCATCGTGGGACAGTTGCAAGAGGGCGGCATCTTTGTTGCCAGTATCCGTGACTACGATGCCCTTCTCCAAGATAAGCCCCCCTATTCGCCGCCCTATATCCACAAGACGGATAAGGGACAGCGGGTGTCCTTCCAAACGTGGGAATGGGAGGGGGACAACTATCGCCTCGTCCAGTACATCATTGACGATGAGGGCACGCCCTCTGTCAGTAAATTTGCCTGCCAATACCGCGCACTGCGCCGCAAGGAGTTGACGGAGCTGCTTTTGAAGAGCGGCTGCGCTTCCGTGGAGTGGAAATTCCCCGCCGAAACGGGTTTTTATCAGCCCATCGTGGTGGCAAAGAAGTAAAGAAACAAAAAAGAAACGCCCGTGTGGGCGTGTCTTTTTTGCGTTAATTGACTTTTCTTCATTATATGGCTGCAACCCAACTTTCAAATTCTTGTGATAGAATTTAAGTGAATTAAAAAAGAAAGGAGGCGACTATCTATGAAAACTCCATATATTGAATTTTATATGTGGGCAAACCCTAATAAAGGAAGCTATGACTGGAGTGTTGTAAAAGTGTTGCACGAGAGTCCGCTATCGCGCAAAGTTCTCATATTATGCTCATCAGAAATAGAGCACAACTGTGATAACTGTGATTTGCGACGCAGCTGCAGTAGCTTCAAACAACAAGGAATGACCATGATGTGCAGCGCATAACACACAAAAAGAAACGCCCGTGTGGGCGTTTCTTTTTTGCGTAAATTGGTAGCTTAGTTTGCGCGCTCGGCGGCATTCAGCTTCTTAATAAGACGCTTGATGACGGTGGCGGCAACCTGCTCGATCTCCTGAGAGGTGAGGGTCTTAGTGAGAGAACCGATCTTCAGACGGAGGGTGACAGACTTCTTGCCCTCGGGCACCTGCTTGCCGCGGTACTCGTCCACGAACTCCACACCGTGCATCAGAGGATCGCCGCCCTTGCCCATGACGGTGGCTGCAATGTCCTCCCACACCACAGAGGTGTCGAAGAGGAGGGACACATCGTAGTCGGTCATGGGGAACTCGGGCAGGTGGGTGAAGGTGTTGTCGCGGGAGCGGAGGGGCACCATAGCATCGGTATCCAGCTCGAAGAGCATGGTAGCCAGATTCTTAATGCCACAGTCCATAGAGGCCTTCTTGCTCAGCAGTGCCAGCTCGCCCACCTTGGTCTCGCCGCACCACACGTTCAGCCACACCGTATCGTCAGCCCAGTTGGGCTTCTCCTTCTTGGAGAAGGTGAGAGCCTCCATGTGGGTGTAGCGTGCCATGTTCTCCACGATACCCTTGGCGCGGCGGAACAGGGACACCACATTGTCGTAGCTGTCGGTCAGTGCGCCGGAGACGTAGCGGCGCTGGAGAGGCAGCAGCTCGCAGGGATCGTTGGGGGAGGCGTAGTCCTTATCGAAGAACACCTGCGCCTCCTCGAAGATGGCGAAGGAATCGAAGTAGCGCTCGTTCTTCACCACGGCCTCGCAGAGGTTGGGAAGCAGGGAGCAACGGAGGTACTTCTCCGTGGGAGAAGGAGGCGTGGACAGAGCCAGCACACCTTCGGTGCTGCCCACGATGGCATCCACAAACTTATCGTTCATCCAAGGATAGGTGAACACCTCGTTCATGCCGCAGCGGAAGGCGAGGTACTCCTTGATGTTGCGCACCAGATTCTTATCCAGCTGGTTGATGGCGCCGGTGAAGGTGGTGGAAATGGGAGTCTCCTCGAAGTTCTCATAGCCCTGCATACGAGCCACTTCTTCCATAATATCGTCCTTGATGGACACGTCGCCGGTGGAGCGCCAAGTAGGTGCCACAACATGCATATTGTCGCCGTCGAAGGTGATGACGAAGCCCAGAGCGCCCAGCTTCTTGGCGATGACCTCGTTGGGGATCACCTGACCAAGGCGCTGGGTGAGCCAAGCAAGAGATACGTCGATCTCCGCGCACTGATGCTTCACGGGATACACGTCGGTGTAGCCGGTGACCTTCATCTCGGGATAGATCTCGGCGAACAGCTCCATGGTCATGGCAACAGACTGGGTGCAGCGATCGGGATCGAGAGCCTTTTCATAACGGGCAGAAGCCTCAGTACGGTTGTCGTAGCGCAGCACCGTCTTGCGGATGGCGCGGGACTCGAAGTTGGCGGTCTCCAGCAGCACGCGGTTGGTGGTGGGGAGGATGGAGTCCTTCACGCCGCCCATGATACCGGCAAGACCCACGGGCTCCTTCATATCGGCAATGATAAGATCATCGGTGGTGAGATTCAGCACCTTGCCGTTGAGGAGGGTCAGCTGTTCGCCTTCCTTGGCGCGGCGCATAATGATATGATCCACGATCTGATCGGCGTCGTAAGCGTGGGAGGGCTGACCGGTGGCGAACATGACATAGTTGGTGATATCCACCAGTGCGTTGATGGGACGCTGCCCCACACGCCACAGGCGGCTGCGCATGAGATAGGGAGAGGGCTTGACGGAGACGTTCTCGATCATCACGCCGGTGCCGCGGGGGCAGCGCTCGTGATCCTGCACATCCACAATGGTGGCCTCCGTGCCGGCGGGGGCAACGTAGGGCTCGATGGTCTTGAGGGGTAGGTCGTAAAGTGCGGCGATCTCACGAGCCAAACCGTAGTGACCCCACAGGTCGGGGCGGTTGGTCATGGACTTGTTGTCGATCTCCAGCAGGATGTCATGGAGATCAAGTGCATCGGCAAGAGGCGTACCGGCGGGGAAGTCGAACTCGTCCAGATCCATGATCTCGGCTTCCTCGGCAGCGGGGAAGAGGTCGGCAAGACCCAGCTCGGAGGAGGCGCAGATCATACCGTAGCTCTCCACGCCGCGGAGCTTAGACTTCTTGATCTCCACGGGGTCGCCCTGACCGTGCCAGCGGACGATGGCGCCGGGCAGAGACACAGCAACGCGCATACCGTCCCGGAGGTTTACGCCGCCGCAGACGATCTCCTTCATATCGCCGCCGCCGATGTCGGTCTTGCAGACCTTCAGGCTGTCGGCATTGGGATGGGGCAGGACTTCTTTAATGACGCCCACCACCATATTGTCAAAG
>JAZQMH010000224.1:0-13644 GCA_045543255.1 Vescimonas sp. | reverse complement strand
CACGGTGGCTACCGTCCACCGATTCCAGAAGGGAAAGGGAGTCATGCAGCGTCAAATAGCGGGGGAGAGAACGGATTTGCTTGGGCGTATCCACATCTTTACAGGGATTTTCCTCTAAATAGTGCATTTTATTGCACAAATAGTTGAAAAAAGAGCGAATAGATGCCAATTTACGCGCTCTTGAGGCGGCATTTAATCCTTTGTTAGAAATTTCACTATTGTGAAATTGTTGACGATCACGGCTGAGATAGGTCATATATCCGTAGATATCCGTCAGTGAGATCGTGCGAATCAGAGGGAGCTCCACATCCATGATGTCGATCTCATCTAAGGGAAGATCACGCAACTCATTATGGCGAGTTTGTTTAATATAGCGGAAAAAATTCCGCAGATCTAAAAAGTATTCATCAACGGTACGCTGAGAATGCGCCTTAATGGTCTCGTGATAGCTTAGAAAATCTGCAAGGATTCTGGGCGACTGTGAACGGTAATCAATAGCCATAAATTACTCCTTAAAAGAGAGAGATTTCTCAGAAGTGAATTGGAGCGCGAAATGAACTCTGTTCTGGAGACGATAGAAATTCCTAAAACGATGAAAATATCGTTGCGATTCTTTCTATTGGACGGTCAAAATGTGCCATCGGGCTCGGAAACCCCAAAATAGCCTCTTGGCAGCCTAAAACACAAATTTGCCTCCACTGAATTAAACAAAATTTTTATTTTGTTTAATTATATATATCTTATCACAGCCTCCCCTGTTTGGCAAGAGGTTTTAAAACTCTTTATTCAATGCCTTTGATGAGATTTCCAGACCACACCATCAATGCTTCGGACATTTCCTTGAAACGGATTTCTCTGCCGTTTTTCAATTCTAAAAATGTACTGACAATTTTTTGATCCTTTTTATCAGCGTGCTTTATCAATTCAGCTTGCCGAGAAATATAGTTGCCCGTTTTCTTGAAGCAAAGTGCTTGAACAACAAAGGATGCTCCTTTATATAATTCTTTAACTGCCTCTTCCCTCTTTTCGTGCAGCATATTGTGTATACACCCATGGTAGATGTTGCATGCAGCAATTTTAATGGCTCTATCAACTGCTGCATCGTCAATAACTTCCAACAATTGATCTATATTTCCTAATATAGGCTTTGTATCGTGATAAAACTGGAATAAATCCGAAGGTTCCCAGTTGATAAGTTCACTTTTTCCAGATAAAAAACCGCAAATTAGCTCTCTATTTGGCATTGTATTTAACATTTCGTTATAAATGGAAATATCCGTCGCAGAGAGTTCATCAAGAATCAACACAACATCAATATCACTTGTCTCTGTCGCTTCTCCCCTGCCGTAACTCCCCTGTAAACCAACAAACCAGATACGATTGCCGAAGGTTTCTGTTGCTCTGTGTAAAAACTCTTCTGTCCAAGCTGAAATATTAATCATATAAATCACTTCTCACTTCACTTACTATAGTACTAAAAACCGGCGAACACAAGTTCGCCGGTTTTTATAAGATAGAATCCTTTTACTGCTGCTTCATGCAACGCAGGACTGCCAGCAGAATGGAGAAATACTTGCTCTCGGGAGAGTCGGCGCGGCTGGTGATGATGACGGGGCTGGAAGCGCCGCAAACACCGGAAGCCACGGTCTTGCCGGCAATGTAGGTCACAGCCTTATACAGGGCGTTGCCCACCTCGATGAAAGGCACCAGCAGGATGTCGGCCTGACCAGCAACGGGATCGGCGATGCCCTTGTGCTTCACAGACTCCATGGAGATAGCGCCGTCCAGTGCCAGAGGACCGGAAACAACGCAGCCCTCCACACCGCGCTCGGCGATGGCGGCAGCGGTGACGGTAGAAGGCATCTTCTCAGAGACATTCTCCACAGCAGAGAGAACGGCAACCTTGGGGCACTCGTTACCCAGAGCGCGAGCCACAGGCAGCGCATTCTCGATAATGCCGATCTGAGTCTCCAGATCGGGCGTGATGTTGATGGCGGCGTCGGTAATCATCACGAAGCGGCCTTCATACTCAAAAATACCCACATGGCTCATGAGGCGGCGTGCACCCTCGGGGATCAGGCCGGTCTCACGGTTCAGAATTGCCTTGGCAAAGCTGGAGGTCTGCAGGATGCCCTTCATGGGGATGTCGGCCTTCCCTTCCTTCACCAGCTTGACAGCGATCTTAGCAGCTTCCAGCTCCTCGCCGTCGAAATGGATGATCTCATAATCAGCCTCGTTCTCGCCCATCTCGTGGAGCATCTCGATGATCTCGGGCTCCTTACCGATCAAAGTACCCTCAACAACACCCTTACGCTTAGCGTTGACAACAGCGCTCAGAGCGGGCTCGTCGTGGGCGTTAGCCAGAGCGATGCGCTTCTTGGTATTCTGGGCCAGAACATAGGCCTCCAAATCTTTAAAATTGGTAAACATAGACTGCCTCCCGATAGTTAATCTTTTTTGTTCCAAATGTGTCATTTAGACACCAGAAAATATTATACACGCCTCATTTTTCAAAAACAACCTCTACAGGAAAAATTTTTACAATTTTCCGTTTAGGGAAAATTTACTTGCATGTACTTCTGTTTTAAGGTATACTGTTCCACAAGATAAAATGATAGATAACGGAGGCGCTTATGGAAGGTGTTTATGATTTCCTTTTTTATGGCATGATTATTGTTGGTGTTCTGCTGATTGGTGGCCTCACCTACTATCGCATCGACTGGGCACGTCATCCTGAGAAATACAAAAAGGATGTAGAAGCCTACGAAAAAGAGAAAGAGGACAAAAAACGGGCTGCGCAGCAGGCTGCCATTGATCGTGTGAAAGCCAAGAACGGCGGCAAAGCAAAGGCGAAAAAGCCCGAGAAGAAGCCTACCGATTTCCTTGGTCGCTTGGACTACGAGCTGAAGCACCGCCACGATAAGAAGTAAGCAAAAAGCAGACGATTCACTCAGAATCGTCTGCTTTTATCATTCAATTATTACCAAAAATACGCAGTGCTTGGCGGATGTTCTCCACGGGAATTAAGGTAAGGCCGGGGAAATCCCGCACCTCCCCTGCCCTGTGGGCCGGCACAATGCACTTGGTAAAGCCCAGGCGATGCACCTCACTGAGGCGCTGCTCCAAATGGGTAATGCTGCGCACTTCACCGGAAAGACCGATCTCACCAATGGCTGCCATGTCGTTGGGCACAGGCTTGTCCAAATAGCTAGAGGCAAGGGCTACCACGGCAGCAAGGTCAGCGGCAGGCTCTTCCAGCGTTAAGCCGCCGATAATGTTGATATAGGCATCACACTGGCTCAACTTCAAGCTACCACGCTTTTCCAGTACCGCCAGCAGCATGGAAGCGCGCTGATAATCAAAACCGTTGCTGGAGCGCAGGGGCTTATTGCCGGAGGCGGAGGCCACCAAAGCCTGTACCTCTGCCAACACAGGCCGCGCGCCCTCCATAGCACAGGTGACACAAGTACCGGGCGCATCTACAGGGCGACCCGACAGAAGCATCTCCGAGGGGTTTTCCACCTCTTTGAGACCCTTATCGATCATTTCAAACACGCCAATTTCATTTGTCGCGCCGAAACGGTTCTTCGCAGCACGCAAAATGCGGTAGGACATATGCTGATCGCCTTCAAAGTACAGCACGCAGTCCACCATGTGCTCCAACACCTTCGGGCCTGCAATGGCACCTTCTTTGTTGACATGACCGATAACGAATACCGTCACATCGCGGCTCTTGGCAAGCTGCATCAGCGTCATGGTGCAGTGCTTCACCTGTCCCACACCGCCGGGGATGCCATCTGCTTCATCGTTATAGAGGGTCTGAATGGAGTCTACGATCAACACATCGGGCTGCTCCGTGTCCACACACTCCAGCACATCACTTAAACGGGTTTCAGAAAGGACGAAGAGATTCTTTGTATCCACCTGCAAGCGCTGGGCGCGCATCTTGATTTGGTGGGTGGACTCCTCACCGGAAACATAGAGAACCTTGCACTTCTCCCCCAACGTTTGGCAAATTTGCAGCATTAAGGTAGATTTTCCGATACCGGGTGCGCCGCCTACCAATACAAGAGAGCCTTTCACAGCTCCACCGCCCAATACGCGGTCCAATTCCCCCATTCCCGTAGAGAAACGGATCTCTTCAAGGGTATCCAACGCTGTGATGGGAAGTGCCTTTACATTCCGTGCAGAAACAGAATTTTTCGTTCCGTTGCTGCTCTTTTCAAGGCGCTGCTCCACCATGCAGTTCCAAGCGCCGCAGCTGGGGCACTTACCTGCCCACTTCGGGCTCTCGTTGCCGCATTCTGTACAAAAATACACTGTCTTTTTCATTGGTCGATCCTCATATTCTCTAACGTTTCAGCGCTGCACAGCAAATGGTCATGGCAAGCAGCGTTTGATAGGATGGGGTCTGTAATACTTCGCTTTCCGCTGTATTGGAGAGAAAGCCGCACTCCACCAAAACAGCGGGACAAGTAACATGGGACATAAGATAAATGTCCTTACTGATGGGCTTCTTCCCTTTTTCGTTTCCCACATTTACCGCTCGATTCAGGTCTTGCTGCATCGTCTCTGCAAGGGCACTGCTATCACCCACAGTGTTATAAAACACCTGCGCTCCGTGGACGGAAGGATGTCCCGCCAATGCGTTCTGATGGATGCTGATCAAGCAGGCATTTTCAATGCTGTTGATAAGCGTAACTCGGTTCTTTGTATCGCTCACCTTCTGCTGACGAATGGTGGCAGAAGGGTCATCAGCGAGGGAATTTTCATCCGTGCGGGTCAGCACGGTTGGTTGGCCTAAAAGAGTAAACAAATCCCTCATGCGCAGCGTAATGGCAAGGTTGATATCACTCTCCAAAACGCCCCTTGCGGAACTTGTACCACCATCTGCGCCGCCATGCCCTGCGTCCAACACAAACACGGGCGTTAAAGACAAAGATAGCTCACTTGGTGCGCTTACAGCCCTGCTTTCCCCCGTTTGCAGCACAGAAATCAGCGTTAGCGTTGTTAAAAACAGCACAATACAGGGTAAAACGAAGCGCTTCCGTATAAAAATGATCATCCCAATTGCCCCCCTTCGGGGCAATCTATGACGACAGATCTGCTCTTATGCTTAGTATAACACAGGTGATCCCAAAAGGAAATCCCCTGTTTATTCGGATAATGGTTCACTATTGCCAAATGTCTGCAAAAACGGTATAATTAAGTAACTTAGCATTTAAGAAGGTACACCATGTATCACAACACCACTACTTATGCCCTGTTAAAGGAGCATTTCCAACGCTATCCCCTGCTGCAGCCACAGGATGTATTGAAATTTCTCCATCAGAGCACTTTTGGCTGCGGACATCTGATTGCCTCCCCTACTGCGGCAGCTGCGTATATCCGTCAGGAAATGGGGCAATGCGCAGATTCTTCGGTCACAATCGAAGATTTGGACAGCGATTTTTGCCGCGTTCATTTAAACTATATTAAGAAGTTGGGGGTATCTCCCGATACGTTGGCAAGGTTGTTGGCTTTCTCGGCTCAAGACCCCTGCGGAGATAAGGAAAGCATTGAAACAAGGCTAAATGTCGCGCTTTCTATGGCAAAAAATGGCGAATTTCCCTTTTCCTATAAGGAATTGCAGCAGGAAATCGCTGCTTGGCGAAACGCGGGTTTCCCCGCCCGTCATCACTCTGAGGTGTTTCGTAACACCTACGCTCCTGCCTACCGCGTGATCAAGAAAGAATATGCCCAGTGGCTGCCGCTTTTGGCGAAAATTGAGGCGGAGAGTTCGAAAAAATCCCCTGCGCTTATCGCCATTGAAGGCGGCAGCGCCAGTGGAAAGACCACACTTTCTCAGCTTTTAAGCAGGGTCTACGACTGCAATGTATTCCACATGGATGATTTTTTCCTTCGCCCCGAACAGCGCACTGAAGAGCGTTTTGCCCAAGCAGGCGGCAACATTGACCACGAGCGCTTCCTTGGAGAAGTCCTACTGCCTCTTTCCCAAGGAAAGACCGTGCAGTATAGAGCGTTTGACTGCTCCACCTTCACGCTGCGACCTGCTGTGGAAATCGACCCCAAGGGGCTGAATATCATCGAAGGTGCCTACAGTATGCATCCGCAGCTTTCGCAGTTCTATGATTTTTCTGTGTTCCTGTCCGTTACGCCACAGCTACAGCGTAAGCGCATCGAAAAGCGCAATTCCCCCGACATGGCACAGCGGTTTTTCGATACTTGGATACCTTTGGAACGCACCTATTTTGAAGAAACCGATGCTGCAGCGCGGTGCAGCATGATTTGGGAGGTCAAGGAATGAAAGTAGTTGTCATTGATGGACAGAGCGGCCGCATGGGTCAGCTCTTTATCGAGCGGGCCAAGTCCGCTTCTCTCCCCTGCCAAATCATGGCTGTGGGCACCAATGCCATCGCCACCTCTGCCATGCTGAAAGCGGGCGCAGATAACGGCGCAACGGGCGAGAATCCCGTGTTGGTGGCCTGCCGCACAGCGGACATTATTGTTGGCCCTATCGGCATTTTGGCGGCGGATTCCCTCATGGGTGAGATCTCCCCCGCTATGGCTGTGGCAGTGGGACAAAGCCCTGCCCGTAAGCTGCTGTTGCCTGTAAACCAATGCAATAACATCGTGGCGGGTGTCCCCAATCTCAGCCTCGGTAAACTCATGGACGAAGCGGTAGAACTGCTGAAATCCATGTTGTAATACATCTTAATTCCTGTCGGTCAAGCCGACAAAACATGAATTTATCCAACCTCATAATCGCATTTCAAGATGCTTTTCCGTTCAAGACGGCAACATATTGGAAAGGAATAAATCTCTATGTATGTTGTTTCTGAGAACAAAATGCACATCCGCAATTTGACCTATGCTGCTATCTGTTTGGCGCTGTGTCTCGTGCTCCCCTTCCTCACAGGGCAGATCCCACAGATCGGCAGCGCCTTGTGCCCCATGCACCTGCCTGTCCTGTTGGCGGGCTTCATCTGCGGCCCGTGGTGGGCTGCCGCAGTTGGCTTGGTTGCCCCGCTGCTTCGCCATCTGATTTTCGGTATGCCGCCCATCCTCACCGCCATTGCCATGGCCTTTGAGCTGCTCACCTACGGTATCGTTTCGGGTTTGCTGTATCGCCTGCTGCCTAAGAAAACGGGTTATATCTACCTCTCCCTTATCGGTGCCATGATCGTAGGCCGCGTTGTTTGGGGCGTGGTACAGGTCATCATTTTGGGCCTCTCGGGCAGTCCCTTCACATGGGCCGCCTTTTGGGCGGGTGCGATCGCCAACGCTGTCCCCGGTATCATCGTCCAGCTGGTGCTGATCCCGCTGCTGGTGATGGCGCTAAAGAAGGCGCGAATCATCCAAAAGTAAGCAAAAAAGAAAGAGTTCGCCAAGCGGACTCTTTCTTTTTTGTTAGGATAAGCTGTCCCGATTCTCTTCTGTCACATAGATAAGCGCCACATTCGGATGGGTTGCCACTTGCTGCTGAAACGCACTTTCCCCCTCCTGCAAAACGCCGAGGATGGGTGTGTCGCCGTCCAGCAGCTCCAAAACTCGGTCTTGAAACGCTTTGGCAGCGCTCTCAGCAGAGCCCAATTCATCCATAACGATCAACTCTGCCCCTTCAATATCGGCAAGGAAGCGGCATCCGATAGCGTCAAACCGCAGCGCATTCTGTTCATACGCTCTCTTTTCCTCGCGGCAGAACAGAAAGTTCTCCTCAGCAGGTATTTCCCTTTTATCAACAGGCAGCATATGAACAGAAAAGGAATCACCACAGGTCACTTTCACGGTGCGAAATCCTGCGGAAGCACCAAAAAACTGCGCCAAACGCTTCTGCAGCAGCGTAGATTTCCCAATACCGCGAGGGCCTGTATAGAAAATATGCTTTTTCATCTTCTTATCCAACCTTACCCAAGGAATTGGCAACCAACGCCTCATACTGTGCATCCGTCAGTTCGCAGTGATAGAAAAGCGAATAATACTCCTTCACCGCCGCCTTGAGATCAAAGTCGCAGTACTCGGGATAGAAAAGCTGCTCCATCCACATCATGCCCAAGATGCGCTGTACAGAGGGCGGGAATCCCAGCCAGCTGTAAGGGCCAGCAGGCACTTCGTAGTAGCGTCCCCCCTTCACAGCGTCCATATTCTGCCATTCAGGGCGTTCGGCTACCTGATCGTAGATACTTTCGCTGTCAAAAATAAGGTACGGAGGATTCCATAGCAGCAGCTGCTCCATGTCTACTTCGTTGCCCGTTCCCTTGGCAGAAGGATTCTCCACAATGGCGATGTTGTTGGAGAACATATCGATGACTTCGCTGTGATACGCACCATTGGCAACCACATTAAGTCCTTCATCGCCTGCGATGTAAAGTAAATCCACCTTACCTTCTCCCACATCAGCCAAGATGTCGTTCACCATGTCAAAGTGGGTCGTCCAGTAAGCTGCCAGCTTCTCCGCCTGCTCCTCAGCCCCCAACAGCTCGCCCACAATACGGAACATCTCAGCGGTGTTGTCGAGATAGGCATCAATATGAACGAAAGGAATCCCCGTCTGCTGCTGAAGGGCGTCCAAATCCTCCGCCATGCCGTCCTTCGCCTCGCCAATGTCGATCACCAACTGAGGCGCAACAGCAAGGAGTTCTTCCAAATTGATCTCGCCTTTACCGCCATAAAGCTGACCGATCACAGGCATTTGGTAGTACTCTGTAGCCAAATACTCCTTAGCCATGCTGTCCCATTCCGACACAAGCCCCACCATTTTCTCGGGTGCAAGGGCAAAGACAACGATCTGCGCCAGTGTGCCAGAAAGGGCAACTTTCGTAATTTCTTTGTCTACCAACACCTCGCGCCCGCAGGAGTCAACAAACACTCTTTTCTCCTCAGCGGGTACGTTTTCCTCGCTGCTCACCCTGCTGCCGCAGGCGGTGCAGAGCATGATAAGTGCCAATACAAGGCTGATCATACGTGTTGCTTTCATAGTTTTCACCCTTTCATGGGAATGCGAATGAATCCCAAATTACTCTTTTTCGGCAGATAAAATGGAAAATCCTGCCGATCTGTTTTTTCTAATCGCGCCAATAGTTCTTCTTCGGATAAATCGCCCTTTTTGCTGTAGAGTGCATAAAAGGCGGCGGCATCTTCTAAGCAACGGAAGGGCTGCCCAAATTCCAACGTAAACTCTTTCGATTCAAAGGGAATTCCCCGCTTACGAAGTTCATAGCACTTGTTCTCGAAGGAATACTTCTTGTTGCGGAGCGCCTCCTGCTCACGGGAGAAGCGGTGATGCTTTTCATTGCGGGTAATCATCAAAACATCACCCGTACAATGTTTCTCCGCGATGGACAGCACTTCCTCCACCGTTCCGAAAACACAAAAGACCATGCGGTCAAATTGCTGCGCTTCATCTAAGGAAAACGCATCCTGACACAGCACGCTTATATTACCGATTTCAAGTGCCGCGCAGTTCTCTCGCAGTACAGAAATCGCCTCTTCATCTACCTCCACAGCGGTCACATGAGGCACAAATTTCGCCAATTCCAAAGAGAGGTATCCCAAACCGCAGCCCACATCACAGACCCGTTCCGCGCCCTCTAAATAAGGCGCAAGGAGCTTTGCAAGCTGCTGGTGATACGTGCCATACGCGCAGGCATCCACCATGAAGCGGATACGCTCACTTCCCCATTGGTATGTGTGCATATCCACCATCCTCTCTGTACTGAGGCACAAGGATCTTTCTGCCTTCTGCGGAAACAAACTCTACCTCCATATTGTAAAGGCGCGCCATCAGTTCCTTGTCGATAACCTCCTCCGCCCTGCCCTGCACGCTACTTTTGTCGGGCGCTAAGGCAAGGGTTTTCTCGCTGAAATCCAAAGCGTGCTGCGGGTTGTGGGTAGAGACCACCACGCTGTAGCCCCGCTGGGCCAGCGTTCTAAGAAGTGCTAAAATCTTCATCTGATTGCCATAGTCCAACGCCGACGTAGGCTCGTCCATCACCAGAATCTCCGCATCCTGCGCCAAAGCGCGGGCGATCAGCACCATCTGCTGCTGACCACCGCTGAGTGTAGCGTAATTCTTCTCGGCAATGTCCTCCATCTCCAACATCTGCAGGACACTGTTTGCCTTTTCAACTTGCGCGGACTTAGGCTGCTCAAAGGCGGATAAATAGCGGGTCGTGCCCATCAATACCGTATCGCGGACGGAATAGCCAAACACAGGACGATGGATCTGCGGAATGTACGCAATGCGCTGGGCAAGAGCTTTGCGGGACATGGTGTTGATGTCACGACCATCAATGGTAATACTGCCCTTGGCAGGCTGCAATAGGCCGAGAATGCAGCGGAACAGGGTGCTTTTCCCCACACCATTGGGGCCGATGACTGCCCAAAATTCACCCTTATTGATCTCAAAAGAGATGTCCTTCAGCACTTGGTTGCTGCCATAGGAAAAGCTGATATTTTGAACGGAAAGGCTCATGTGTTGCCCCCCTTTCTCGTCATCAGGAACAGGAAGAACGGTGCGCCCACAAAGGCCGTAAGGATACCCACAGGGAACTCAGTAGCAATGAGATTGCGCGCCAAGTTATCCACCAGCAGCAGGAAAATACCGCCGCAAGCCATAGAAAGAGGCATCAAATAGCGATAGTCGTTGCCCACCAACTTGCGGCACAGGTGAGGGATCACCAAGCCCACCCAGCCGATCATACCGCTGACAGATACGCTGGCAGCGGTCAGCAGCGTAGAGGCAAGGATCACAAAGGCGCGGATACGGCGTGTATTGAGACCCATGGTCATGGCCTCCTCTTCTCCTACCGTCAGCACATTGATGCGCCACCGCAGGAGCAGCAGCACCAGCCATCCAATCAGCATGGGGATAAGGGCAAAGCCTACATCTTTCATAGCCGTACCCGACAAGCCACCCATGAGCCAATAGGTAATGGCAGGCAACTCTTCGTAGGGGTCAGCTGCCAGTTTTAGATAGGAAGTTGCGGCGCTGAACAGGGAGCTTATCATCATGCCCGCAAGGATAAGATTGACAATGCGACTACCTCGGATATGTTTTCCCACGGCGGACACCAGCATAATGGTGAGAAAGCTGAATACGAAGGCAAATACCGCTACCATGCCGCGAGGAACATCAAGTACGATGGCCAATGCCGCACCAAAGCAAGCCCCCGAAGATGCACCCAATAAATCGGGGGAAGCCATGGGATTCTGAAACACGCCTTGATAGGCCGCACCTGCTGCGGAAAGGCTGCACCCGACCATGATTGCCAAGATAATGCGAGGCAGGCGAATATTCAGCACCGCCGTCTCCATGGTGTCCGCCCATGTCTGCTCCAGCGGCGTGATCCGATCAACCAAAATCCGCACCACTTCACCCAGCGGCACGTTGAACCGACCAAAGGCCAGTGAAGCCAGGAACAGCAAGCACAGAAGCAATATAGAAATGAAAATGATACTGCGCTTCTTCATTGCGCGCCTCCTGAAAAGTTCTTTGCAAATAGGTCGTTGGCAACTTGCGTTAACGCTTCCATAAAGGTATGATACCGCTCCAATAGCTGTCGTCCTTCAGTAGTAAGCTCGCTGTAGCCGCCCTTTTCTCCGCCGACGGTGCGTGCCACCAGCTTATACCCAAGATCCTCTTCCATCCGATTAAGCAGCTGCCACCCCTTCGTATAGGACATATACATCGCACTGCAAGCCATGCGAAGAGAGCCTGTGCAATCGATCATCTTCAAGAATTGCGCCGTTTCCGGTGTCAGGATGAAATCTTTCTTGTTGATGGAAACGTGCATATCCAGCCAAAGACCGCCGCTGCTCTTATGTTCAATGTCCAGCTTGCGGAGATTTTTATAATCCTCGGACGTATCCGCTTTCAGCAAAATACCATGATCGTCCACATTGACGTACGCTGTCACATCACGGTACTGCTCCAAAAAGCTGCGGAGACCACCATCCTCTTGGCAGCCGAGAAGCTCTTTGGCAACGCCCTTGGAGAGCATCACAGGGTGACCCGCTCTGCCGTCCAGTGAAACCCGCACCACCTCCGCGTGGCGGCACAGCATGGCGCGGATCGTTTCCGGCTTCACCAGCGGCACATCGCCGGGGGTGATCAGAACATAGTCGAAATCGTCTCCGAGCTGCCGAAGACCCAAACAGATGGAATCCATCATGTGGCTTTCAGCAAAATTGCAGTTGAAGCAAAAATCGATGCCCTTCCCCGCCAGATACTTCTCCAAAATCTCAGCTTTGTATCCCGTGACCACAGTAATATCTGTCACATCTGCACCTTGGAAATTTTGGATCACATTCTCTATGATGGTCGATGTGCCAAGACGCATCAACGGTTTATATTCATTTGTGTTCGGCGGCCTTTTTGCCGCGATCACCAGCGCTTTATACTTCATCACATCACCCGATATTCAAAAGATTTAATAACGGTTATTCTCAGTATAGAATAACGCTCGGTGCTTGTCAATATTTCTTTCTTGAAAACCCCTTTGCCTCATTGGCGCATATACTGGCATGAGCTGAATTCGGCTTACAATACGCTCAAAGGAGGCAACCCTTGTTGTATATTGAAAGAACCATGGCAAGCCCTGAGCGGGACAATCGGCAGTCCTCTCCTCTGCCCCGTCCTCCCCAGTCCGGTCAACGCCCCGATCATACCCCGTCAAATAACTGCCCCTGCGGCACAGGCATGCTGCCGCAGAACTGCACTAACCTCGCCTTCCCCTTTGTTCCCATGCAGGAAGAAGACCCGCAGCGCTATAATAACCGCGAAGCACTGCAGCGTGGCACACTGTTCCCCGGCCTTGATCTTCCCTTCCACTGTGAATTAAAGACCAGATTTCCCGCTGTGAATCAGGCTCTTTCTGAGCTGATGGCCCTTGATTTCGCCATTGATGAATTGGGTCTCTACCTCACCACCCATCGAAACGACCAAGAGGCGCTGAATCTCTATTGGGACTATATTCGCCTTGGACAGGAGGGCCGCAGGAGATATGAGGAGCGGTACGGCCCTCTCATGGAGACCACTGTCACCGAGGGCGCTTTCCGCTGGCTGGATGATCCGTGGCCTTGGGATGAAGGAGGTAAGAAGTAATGTTTGTCTATGAGAAGAAACTGCAATACCCTGTAAAAATCGCCAACACCAATCCGAAGCTGGCAGCAGTGATCATCAGCCAGTATGGCGGCCCTGACGGTGAGTTAGGCGCATCCCTGCGCTATCTCAGCCAGCGGTATTCCATGCCCTACCCCGAATTGAAGGGTCTGTTAACGGACATCGGCACCGAGGAGCTGGGGCATCTCGAGATGATCGGCACCATCGTCCATCAGCTAACCCGCAATCTGACAGAGGACCAGATCAAAACGGCAGGATTTGACACCTACTTTGTAGATCATACCGCCGGCGTCTACCCCACGGCAGCATCCGGCTTCCCTTGGAACGCAGCATCCATGCAGGTCAAGGGTGATCTGATCGCTGATCTCACCGAGGACTTGGCAGCCGAGCAGAAGGCGCGTGTCACCTATGACAATATCCTTCGCCTTTCCGACGATCCCGATGTCAACGATGTCATCAAGTTCCTGCGGGCCCGTGAGATCGTCCATTTCCAGCGCTTCGGCGAGGGCTTGCGCCTTGCC
>JAZQMH010000223.1:0-6183 GCA_045543255.1 Vescimonas sp. | reverse complement strand
GAGAGATCCTCCGTCATAGGCAGCACCAGCACATCGCAGGGGGCGGTGGGCAGCTCGGGATTCAGCATGCCCTGCTCGCCCAGCACGTAGAACAGGCGGGTAAGACCAATGGAGATACCCACGCCGGGCAGCTGACGGTCGGTATAGTACTCCGCCAAGTTGTCGTAGCGGCCGCCGGAGCAGACAGAGCCGATCTCGGGGTGATCCAGCAGCGTGGTCTCATACACTGTGCCCGTATAGTAGTCAAGACCGCGGGCGATGGTAAGATCCACGGCGAAGTTCTCCGCAGGCACGCCAAAGGCCGCCAAATACTTCACCACCGTCTTCAGCTCGGAAAGACCTGCGTCGAACAGCTCGTTGCGGCCCTCATAGCCGCCCAAAGCTGCCAGCACTTCTTCATTGCTGCCGCCGATGTGGATGAAGCGCAAAATCTCCTCCACAGCAGAAGCCTCAAGGCCCAGCTCGTCGCGGAGCAGTGCGCCCACCTTTTCCGCGCCGATCTTGTCCAGCTTATCCACCGTGCGCATAATGTCGCCACTGCGCTCGGTAAGACCCAGCATGGCGTAGAAGCCGTTCAGAATCTTGCGGTTATTGACGCGGATCTGAAAACGCTTCAGACCCAACGCCGAGAAGGTGCGGTAAATGATGGCGGGGATCTCCGCCTCGTTGGTAATGTCCAGCTTGCCGTCGCCGATCACGTCGATGTCCGCCTGATAGAACTCGCGGAAACGACCGCGCTGGGCACGCTCGCCGCGATAGACCTTGCCGATCTGATAGCGGCGGAAGGGGAAGGAGAGATCGTTATAGTGCAGCGCCACATACTTCGCCAGCGGCACCGTCAGATCAAAGCGCAGGGCAAGATCCGCGTCGCCCTTTTCAAAGCGGTAGATCTGCTTTTCCGTCTCGCCGCCGCCCTTGGCCAGCAGCACTTCGGCAGATTCAATGACAGGGGTATCCAGCGGCGTAAAGCCATAGAGGCTATAACTGCGGCGCAGGATCTCCATCATGCGCTCCATCTGCTGCTGGGGACGGGGCAGCAGCTCCATAAAGCCCGATAAGGTACGGGGTTTCATTCTCTCCATAATCGATTTCCTCTTTTTTATTCTTCTACGTTTTCTTCTGCGGCCTCTTCGCTTACCGCAGGCTCTTCCTCGGCAGGCTCTGCCGTTTCCTCTTCGTCACCATAGACATCGAGGGTATCCAGCAGCGCACCCACATCGTTGCTCAAAACGGGGACGTTTTCCAGCACCTCAGCGTCTTCCGAGGCCTTGATCTCCTCGATCACCTGACGCCAGAACTCGTCGGCCTCTGCGCCCTTCTTTGCACCGACCTTAAAGCCGATGACGCCCAGCACCACAGCCACAACGCCCCACAAGAGCTTCAGGGGCAGCACGCACACCAGCACAGAGCCGATGAACAGGCCGATAAATGTGCCGATCTCCTTATAGTGGTTGCTCACACTGCGGAACATGAACTTCTTATCCCGCAGACGCTTCATGTGGCGCAGCTCGATAAGGCACATGACCACACGCAGCACGCACAGGAGGCAAACGGGGATCATGTAGTTATAAAGGTTTTCCATCAGCCATGTAATGGCCTTTTGCAAAAATTCCATCCTGCTCTCCTCTTCTTTTAGGCGGTAAAGGGCTTATTCTTGGGGTTGACGATGTCACGCCAATCCAGATCGCCACGGGCAAGACCCAGCACCAGCATTTCGGCAGAGGCGAGGTTAGAGCCGTAGGGGATGTTGTTCTTATCACACAGCAGCATGATGTTCTGCACGTCCTCGTGGGGCACGCGCTGGTTGGGATCGACAAAGATCAGCACCATGTCGATCTCATTGTAGGCGATACGGGCTGCGATCTGCTGGGCACCACCGTTGGCAAAGGGGAGGAAGCGGTGAATGGGCAGACCGGTGGCCGCGCTGATCTGCATACCCGTGTCAGCCGTGGCACACAGGGTGTGCTGGGCCAACACGCCGCAGTAGGCGTTGCAAAACTGGATCATCAGTTCTTTTCGGTTATCATGTGCGATCAAGGCGATATTCATAGCAGTTTCTCCTTTTCTCACTTTTTCATTAAGGGGTAGACCTTCATCAGCGGTACTCTCTTCCCGCTCAGACGCTTGGCAATGTTGTCATAGGCCTGCTGGGCGAAGTAATTGCAATCCCGCAGGGGGATACCGCGACCGATGGCCAAGGGCACATCGCTGTCCTCGGGCACAACGCCCAAAAGGGGCGCACCCGCCGTATCCATGGCATCGTCAATGGTGGTATGGAGCGCTTTGAGCATTTTCGTCTGCACGCGGTTCACCACCAAATGGAGCTTCCCCGTGGGGAACTGCCGCAGGGCAGATACGGTGCGCTGGGCATCCCGCAGGGCAGTGGGGTCGGCGGTGGTAATGACCACAGCACGGTCGGCGATGGCGGTGGCCAGCAGGAAGCCGTGACCCAAGCCCGCAGGGGCATCTACCAAACAGAAGTCGTACTTCTCGCGGATCTCACGGCCCAGCGCCTTCATCCTGTCCACATCGAAGCCCTCGTTGTGACCCGACAGGGGAGCAGCCAGCAACTCCAGCTTTGTGTATTTGCGGTGCTGCGCCACCGCTTCATCGAGGCTGCAGCGTCCCGCCAGCACGTCGGAGAAGTCCATCGTCGTGCTGTCGCTGAGACCCAGCGCCATGTCGAGATTGCGCAGCGTAATGTCGCAATCCAGCGCCAGCGTCCTGTATCCCATTTCAGCCAGTGCGATTCCCACGCTGGCGGTAAAGGAGGTTTTTCCCGTGCCTCCCTTGCCGGAGACTACGGCGATGATCGTACCCATAGCGTTTCTCCTTATTTTAACGGTGCTTTTTTGATCTTTGCCCAAGGGCGGGGGAATTGGGGCGGCGTGGGGCGCACCTTTTCGATGACCACCACGCGGTGCACCACGTCGCTTTCGGGGATGGCGTAGTCGTAGACCTCCACCACCTTGCCTCCAAGCTGACCGATGGCTCCGCGGGCACGAGCGATCTCCTCATCGCTGTCCACGCTCTTCATGGCGAGGAACTGTCCGCCCACCTTCACAAGGGGCAGGGCCAGCTCACACAGGAGGGGCAGATCTGCCACGGCGCGGGAGGTGGCTACATCGTAGCTTTCTCTACGCTGGGCAGCGAATTCCTCGGCGCGGGCGTGGACGCACTCCACGCGCTCAAGGCCCATGGCGCGGCAGGTCTCATCCAGCCACGCAATGCGCTTTCCCAAGCTGTCCAGCAGCGTCAGGTCAAAATCCTCTTCCAGTATCCGCAGCACCATGCCGGGGAAACCGGCGCCGGTGCCCACATCCACCACAGACTTGCCCCGCAGGGGGAACTTGGCGAGAAGGGCGGCGCAGTCCAGCAGATGGAGCTTTGCCACCGCCTCGGGCTCGGTAATGGCGGTGAGGTTCATCACCTGATTCTTTTCCAGCAGCCGCGCGGCGAACGCCAGCAGCTGCGGTGCTGCCGTCTGAGGCAGCCCTAAGGCGGCGAGGCCGTCGGTGAGGATCTTTTCCATTACTGCTTATCCTTCAAAAGGTCGCGGATCTCCGTCAGCAGCTCCTCAGCAGTAGGTGCTGCGGGCTCTTCCACGGCAGGTTCGGGGGCGGGCTCTTCCTTCTTGCGATGGAAGGAATTGATGGCCTTCACCATGCAGAACACCGCAAAGGCAATGATGATGAAGTCAATGATGACAGCGATGGTATTGCCAAAGTTGACGGCGATCTCGGGCTTAATGACATTCTCGCCCTCCATGATGGCCTCCTTCAGCACCCACTTCCAAGCGGAGAAATCAACACCGCCGGTAAGCATGGAAATGAGGGGCATAATGATGTCGTTGACGAGGGAGGTGGTGATCTTACCAAAAGCACCGCCGACCACAACACCGACAGCCATATCCAGCACATTACCGCGCACGGCAAAGGCCTTAAACTCTTCAAAAAACTTCTTCATAGGTCGCTCCTTGTATACAATTCGTATAAACTCGCTTAAATATTACAGTTTGTTTTTACTTCTTGGGCATCAGCACCGTCTTGCCGCCCATGTAGGGCTGCAGTGCCTTGGGGATCAGCACGCTGCCGTCGGCCTGCAGGTTGTTCTCCAGGAAAGCAATCAGCATACGGGGAGGTGCCACCACGGTGTTGTTGAGGGTGTGGGGCAGATAGGTACCCTTCTCGCCCTTGACGCGGATCTTCAGGCGGCGGGACTGGGCATCACCCAAGTTGGAGCAGGAGCAGACCTCGAAGTACTTCTGCTGACGGGGAGACCATGCCTCGATGTCGCAGGACTTGACCTTCAGATCTGCCAAGTCACCGGAGCAGCACTCCAGCTGACGGACAGGAATATCGAGAGAGCGGAACAGCTCCACGCTGTAGCGCCACATCTTCTCGTACCACGCCATAGACTCCTCGGGCTTGCACACCACGATCATCTCCTGCTTCTCGAACTGATGGATGCGGTACACGCCGCGCTCCTCGATACCGTGAGCGCCCTTCTCCTTGCGGAAGCAGGGGGAGTAGGAGGTGAGGGTCTGGGGCAGCTTGTCCTCGGGCAGCAGCTGATCGATGAACTTACCGATCATGGAATGCTCGGACGTACCGATGAGGTAGAGATCCTCGCCCTCGATCTTGTACATCATGGCGTCCATCTCGGCAAAGCTCATCACGCCGGTCACCACGTTGGAGCGGATCATGAAGGGAGGGATGCAGTAGGTGAAGCCCTTGTCGATCATGAAGTCGCGGGCATAGGCAGTCATAGCGGAGTGGAGACGGGCAATGTCACCCATGAGATAGTAAAAGCCGTTGCCGGAGACGCGGCCGGCGGAATCCATGTCGATGCCGTCGAAGCGCTCCATGATCTCGGTGTGGTAGGGGATGTCGAACTCAGCGACCTTTGCCTCGCCGAAACGCTCCACCTCTACGTTGTGGCTGTCGTCGGGGCCGATGGGGACGGAGGCGTCGATCATCTGGGGCAGGGTCATCATGATCTTGTCCAGCGCCTCGCCTGCCTGTGCCTGCTTGGCCTCGGCCTGTGCAAGACGGGCGGCGTGGGCCTTGACGGCCTCGTTGTTGGCGTCGATCTTGGCCTGAATTTCAGCCTTCTCGGCCTCGTCGGTGCACTTCTTCAGCTGACCGAAGAGAGGGCCGTTGGCCTTGGAGATCTTATTGCGCTCGGCCTTCAGAGCCTCAGCCTCGTTCAAAGCAGCGCGCTTCTCAGCGTCGAGGGCGATGGCCTCGTCCACCAGAGGCAGCTTGCCATCCTGAAACTTCTTGCGGATATTTTCCTTTACCAACTCGGGGTTTTCACGAACAAAACGAATATCAAGCATTGTTATACACCTCTATGTCAAATAATATTGTTTTCTTACTTCTTCAGCTTGTGGAGGGCATCCAGCAGCTCATTGAGATCGTCCACGCCGTAGTATTCCAGCTCAATGCGGCCTTTCTTGCGGCCCGTGACAATCTTACAGGGGCGACCCAAGCGAGAGGTCAGCTCCTTGGCTGCTTCGGCGGCGTAGTCCACCTCGCCCTCTTTTTTGGCAATTTTTTCCTTTTTCTCGGTGGTGAGCTTCTTCACCAGCAGCTCCGTCTGACGGACGGAGAGGTCGCTCTTGACGATGGCGGCTGCCGCCTCTTTCTGCTGCTTGTCGCTCAGTGTCACCAGCGCGCGGCCGTGACCGCCGGAGAGCTTACCGTCCTCCACCAGCTTACGCACATCGCCGCACAGTTTCAGCAAACGCAGGGCGTTGGCAACGGCGGGACGGGACTTGCCCACACGCTGGGCCGTCTCCTCCTGTGTCATGCCGTACTGCTCCATCAGCACCTGATAGCCTTCCGCTTCTTCCATGGGATTCAAATCCTCACGCTGGAGGTTCTCGATCATGGCCAGCTCCATAGCCTTGCGGTCATCGGCCTCGATGACCACGGCGGGGACTTCCGACAAACCTGCCATGCGGGCGGGGCGCCAGCGGCGCTCACCGGCGACGATCTTATAGTAACCCCACTGGAGACGGCGCCCCGCCAAGGGCTGGATGATACCGTGCTGGGCGATGGAGTCTGCCAGAGCTGCCAGCGCAGCGGGGTCGAAATTCTTGCGGGGCTGGGAGGCGCAGCTCTCCACCTGGGAGAGGGGGAGGGTAAGGGTACCCTTGGCCTCGGCGGCAGTGTCGAG
>JAZQMH010000222.1:0-12003 GCA_045543255.1 Vescimonas sp. | reverse complement strand
CATCCGGGGGGGTGACCAGCAGCGGGGGGGGATGGGGAGAGCCGATGGCAGCCATCTGATGGATGGGGGTGGGGGTGCCATAGTAGTCCACCATGATGCGGTTCAGGACGGAAGCGTTGGCGCGGCCTGCGCGAACGGCGGCAAAGTCGTTCTCCACAGACTCGATGCTCTTCTTCATTTTTTCCTCGTAAACTTTGTATTCATCTTTCAGCATGGGGTCAATCCTCCTTAACGATTGTTCCGATTTGTTCTCCGCGGATGACGCGGACGATGTTGTAGGGGTCTTTCAGTGCAAATACCAGCACGGGGATATGGTTGTCCATAGAAAGGCTGGTAGCGGTGGAGTCCATGACCGCCAAGCGGCGGGCCAGCACCTCGTCATAGCTGATGGCGTCGAACTTCACTGCATCCTTATTGACGGCGGGATCGCTGTCATAGACACCGTCGATGTTCTTGGCAAGCAAGATCACCTCGGCGCCGATCTCCGCTGCACGGAGCACAGCGGCGGTATCGGTGGAAAAATAGGGGTTACCAGTGCCGCAGCCGAAGATGACCACGCGGCCCTTCTCCAAATGACGGATGGCACGGGCACGGATGTAGGGCTCTGCCACGGCACGGATCTCCAGTGCTGTCTGCACGCGGACATCCACGCCCTTCTGCTCCAAGACATCTGCCATGGCCATGCAATTCATGGTGGTGGCCAGCATGCCCATGTGGTCGGCACGGGAGCGCTCAATGTAGCCCTCGCCATTCTTCACGCCGCGCCAGAAGTTGCCGCCGCCGATAACGATGCCCACCTGTACGCCCATCTCCACACACTCGCGGATCACATCAGCGACACGGTACATCACCTCGAAATCGAGGCCAAACTTCTTCTCGCCTGCCAGCGCTTCGCCGCTGATCTTCAGCAGCACACGTTTATATTTCGGTTGGTCCATAGTCCCCTCTCCTTGCGTATTTTTGTACTTTCTCATACTGCTCCCTATTTTACCTTATTTCTCGCCGTTTGCCTAGTGGTAATTTGTAAAATTTTCTCTTATCTTTTCTTGTAGATGTACAAAAAAGCTGCTATACTGTCCTCAACTTCCTGTGAAAGAGGGATGCGCGATGGCACTGCAGCACGTAAAAGGAAATACATGGGTCTACGAAGGCAGCACGGCTTTGATGCCGTTATATATGGTCAAGGAGAACGAGGCCGTCATTATCGACACGGGCTTTGCAAAAACCGACCGTGAGGGACTCACCAAGCTCTTTGATGAAGCGGTGACGCTGCGGGGCATCATCTGCACCCACGCCCACTTCGACCACAGCGGCAACGTCCGCTATTTGCAGGAACGCTACGGCGTCCCCGTGGTCGCCCACATTATCGAGGCGGGCATCGCCACCAACACGGAATCCTACCGCGCCAACTACATCGGCCTCACTTACGGAAAAACCAGCGAACTCTTCCCCGAGGAGTGCTTCACTGCCGATGTGCTGATCCGCCCCGGAGATACCACTTTCTCCCTCGCAGGCGCGGAATTTACCGTCCTCCCCCTCCCCGGTCACAGCGCGGGACACACAGGTATCATCACCCCCGACAACGTGGCCTATGTGGGGGACACCATCCTCGATGAGGCGGAGATTTCCGGCGCAAAGCTGCCCACCTCCATGTTCGTACAGCGGGATTTGGAGAGTAAAGCGAATTTGCTTCACAGCACTTGCGATGCCTACATTTTAGCCCACAAGTCGGTGGTAGAAAACATCGTGCCTTTGGCGGAGAAGAACATCGCCTTCCTCTACGAAAAGAGGGACGAGATCCTCTCCTGCCTCACCGACGGTATGACCTTGGCACAGTGGTTGGATGTCTTTTGTCAGAAGGTGAATATCCGCACCCGCAGCACGCTGAAGTTCTCCATCATCGAGCGGAACTTCTCCAACTTCGTGGCGTGGATGACGGACGATCAGCTTATTGAAGAGCGCCGCGAATACTGCGCCAAGACCTACTATCGAGTGGAAAACTGAGTGCAAAAAAGCCACCCTGAAGGGTGGCTTTTTACTCATTCAAAAAACGTGAACTTGGGATTCTCCGCATCCACGAAGCCCGTGGCGACCTCAATATTATCGCCGAAGAAGCGGTGCAGCAGCACCTTGAACTCCTCGATGGCCTCATAGACCTCAGCCTTATTCACATCGGCAAAACCGTCGATGGGGAACAGCACAGCCTTCGTCTCCTCGGTGATCTTGCCGCGCTCACTCTGCCGCCACGTCCAGCGACGGGTGCGAACTTCGTTGCCGCTGGCATAGATAGCCTCGCCCACATCGGGGGTTTCCTCCTCCGTCTCGCCGAAAGCGATGAAGGTATCGCCCTCCACTGCCATACGGACATCAAGGCCATTGTCGATGGTGTCCAGATCGTGTGCGCCGATGGGCAGGCGGTACTTGATGGAGATAGCATTGCCCAGATCCACAATGCCGTTAATGGTGGGGAAGCCCTTGCCCTTGGCGATGCGGGTCAGCAGCGCCTCAATGGAGCAGAGGAACTTGTTGGGGTTGATGTCCAGCGCGCGGAAGGCCTCACGGTAAGGCACGATGGCAGGGCTCTCCTTGGGCTTCACGCCCTCGAAGTAGGCCTCGCAGGCGGCGATGTTTTCTTGGAGCATTGCCTCCAATTCCGGCTGGGGACGGGTGTTGTCAAGACCGCGGACGGCCACCGCACCGAAGCAGGCCGTGGGGAGCTTGGCAAAAATGTCTTGACTTACTGCGTAGTACATGGGGATTCTCCTTTGGGGTTATTTTTCTTTGTAATATAACCGGCAGTGACAGTAGCCCGCGAACTCGGGATCGGCGATCTGATCGCGGAACTCCTGACACATACAGATATTCTCGGGGGTCTTGGGCAGACGGCAGGGACAATAGCCCTCCTTGCGCTGCAAGCCTGCGCGCACCGTCTGCACGACCTTTTCATCCTCGTTAAAGCGAATTTTCATCTCTTACAGCTCCGCAAACCAGTCCTTGCAGAACTGGGCAATGGCGGGGACAAGCTTCTTGATCTCATGGTGAGAGGTGTTCACGCACAGGTGATACCCCTCACGGCTGCCCCACTTGGTGTCGGCGTACATGGCATGGTACTGGGCGCGCTCCTTATCGATGCGGCGGATCTCACGCTCCATCTCGTTGCGGGTCATGTTCTCACCCTCGGGAGCGCGGCGCATACAACGCTCCACCTTGGAGTCCATGTCGGCGTAGACGAAGATGTTGAGAGGATTGTACTGCTTCAAGATCACATCGGCGCAGCGACCAACGATGACGCAGTCGCCCTGTGTGGCGAACTTCTCCAGCAGCTGACGCTGGGCAGAGGCCACGCGGATGGTCTGATCCATCATGAGGGGCATCATGGCAAGACGATGACCGATGGTCAAGGGATAGGCGCTCTCAATGCACTTCTCCCCCACGTTGGCAACGTATTCCTCGTTCAAGCCCTGCTCGCTGGCGATCATCTCGATAATCTGATGGTCGTAGCAAGGGACATGGAGCGCGTCAGCCAGACGCTTACCAGCTCACGACCGCCGCTGCCGAACTCACGGTTAATGGTAATGATCATACTCTTCTTCCTCCCATATCTTTCACGATCAATATTCATAGCAGCTGCCGCCCACGAACTCGCGCACAAGGGAGTTACGGGGGACATAGGGTGTGTGCAGAGGCGGTACACCCCGCACCACCTTCATCAAATCGGTAAGGCCGTGCGCCTCCACAAACTCACTGGTCAGTTCCTCCACAAAGCAGGGGATCTGGGTGAGGTACTTCGCCAAAATGCAGGGCTCGTAGTCCAAAAACGTGTCGATGTTGATGGTGGCATTGGGCTTATAGGGCTGAATATACTGATATTCGCCCCGATCCACGCTCTCGGCACGCTCCACCGTGGAGGTAAGGGCATGACCGCGGGTATTATAGTCGCGGATCATGCGGCGAGCCACCCGGAGCTGCTCGGGACGGACGATCTTATCATCCTTGGTGATAATGCGGGTGCGGGGTGCTACATACACACCCGTTGCCACGCCCCGGAGCTTATCGAAGATCAGCGGGTTCAGCATATGGATGCCCTCGGCGATAATGATGGCGTGTTTATCCCCTTGCACCTCCGTATAGCCGCGGATGGTACCCGTTTTGAAGTCGTAAACAGGCACTTTCACCAGCTTACCGTCCATCAGCTGGCTGATGGCGGAGATAAGGCCGTCGATATTCACGCACAAGGGGGATTCCCAATCTGTCAGCTCGGGCGGGCGCTCACTTAAGGGAGTGAAGAAATTGTCCATGTGCAGCACGCAGACATTGACGTTGATGTTCTCCAAATACTCCTTAAGGCGCATGGCAGTGGTGGTCTTGCCGCTGCCCGACGGGCCTGTCAGCGTCACCACGGGGCGATCACTGCGGGAGGACAAAATGGTGGCGGCTGCGGCGCTGATCTTATCGTGGAACGCCTCTTCGCAGCGGAACACAAACTGGGTTTCGTTGTGCATGGCCTCGTTGATGTTCTCAATATCAATAACGCGCATCGTCTCGCTCCTCCCCTGTTATTTCTTCGTGATTCTATCCCGCATCTCCTGCTTCTTTTTTTGATCCTGTCTGCGGGTGATGGCCCAGCCGATCAGCGTCACCACCGACATGGTGGCAGAGATCACCGTTACCGCCGTGCCAAGAGGTTTCAGCTTCGGCAGCAGCTTTCCGCCGCCCTTGAGGGCAGCTTCGCCTAAATTCAATGCGTCTTTCACCGTGGGTTTCAATGCCATGGGTCATCCTCCCTTCTCAATTTTCCAAATAGTATACCACAAAAGGACAGCCGTTGCAAGTTCAGCGGATCTGACCGCTGCCCTTCACCACATACTTATAGGTGGTCAGTTCCTCCAAGCCCATAGGGCCACGGGCGTGGAGCTTCTGGGTGGAGATACCCATCTCGCAGCCGAGGCCAAACTGCCCGCCATCGGTAAAGCGGGTGGAGGCATTGACATACACGGCGGCGCTGTCCACCAAGCGGGTAAAGAGCTGGGCGGCGGTGTCGTTCTCCGTGATGATGGCATCGCTGTGATGGGTGGAATGCGCCCCAATGTGGGCGATGGCATCGGCGGTGCTGTCCACCACCTTCACCGCCAGCACATAGTCGAGGAACTCCGTGTCGAAATCCTCCTCTGTGGCGGCAACGCCGTCAATGATCGCCAAGGCGCGCTCGTCCAATCGCAACTGGGCGGGATGGGGGTGCTTGGGATCGGTGAGCCGCGCCTTCAGCTTGGGCAGGAATTCCGCGGCAACATCTTTATGGACAAGGCACACCTCAGCGGCATTGCAGACACTGGGGCGGCTCATCTTTGCATTTTCAATAATATTCAGTGCCTTCTCCAAATCTGCCGAATCATCCACATAGATATGGCAGATGCCCGTACCCGTCTGGATGCAGGGAACGAGGGCATTTTCCACGCAGGAGCGGATAAGCCCCGCGCCGCCGCGAGGGATCAGCAGATCGATATAGCCCACCGCCTGCATCATGTCGGTGGCACTCTGACGGGTGGTGTCCTCAATGAGGTTCACCGCCGTTTCGGGCAGACCAACAGCGGCAAGACCCCGCTGCAGCGCCGTCACGATAGCGTGAGCACTTCGATAGGCCTCCCTACCGCCACGCAGCACGCAGGCGCTGCCCGCCTTCAAAGCGAGGGCAGCAGCATCGGAGGTGACGTTGGGGCGACTCTCATAGATGATGGCGATGACGCCCATGGGGACGCTGATGCGCTGCACCTGCAAGCCGTTGGGCAGGGTATTCTCCGCAATGACGCGGCCTACGGGGTCGGGCAGTGCCACCACCTCGCGGATACCCTTGGCCATGTCGGCAATGCGCCCCTCCGTCAAGGCGAGGCGATCCAGCATGACCTCGGAGATGTGACCGCGGGCAGCCTCCATATCAAGGGCGTTGGCTGCCAAAATCTCTGCCGTAGCTTGCTCCAAGGCGTCCGCCATGGCGAGGAGGGCATGGTTCTTCTCCTGGTTGGTGAGGGTCAGCAGCTGGGGGACAGCGTTCTTCGCCGCAGCTAAAATTTCCTGTGTGGTTTTCATCGTGCTGCCTCCTTTGCCTTAAAGTGGGTGCCTACGGGTTTGCCCTCCACAATGTCGTAGAGGATGGCGGGGTCGCGGCCGTTGGCGATGACCATTTCCACGCCGCCCTCTGTGGCGATGTGGGCTGCATGGAGCTTCGTCGCCATACCTCCTGTGCCGAGGGCGCTGCCTGCGCCACCTGTCATGGCCTCGATCTCCGCCGTGATCTCCTCCACCGTGGGCAGGAGTCGGGCATCGGCATGGGTATGAGGATCGGCGGTATAAAGCCCGTCGATGTCCGAAAGGATCACCAGCAGGTCGGCGTGGATGGCGGTTGCCACCACAGCGCCAAGGGTATCGTTGTCACCGATGACGATCTCACGGGTGGCAACGGTGTCGTTTTCGTTGATGATGGGCAGGGCGTGAAGCTCCAGCAAACGGAAGAGGGTGTTTTTGAAGTTCTGCTTCCGCTCCTCGTGGGCAATATCCTCCGCCGTCACAAGGATCTGGGCCACCGTGTGGTTATAGGTGGAGAAGAGACGGTCGTAGGTATACATGAGTTCACACTGACCCACGGCGGCGGCAGCCTGCTTGGTAGGGATGTCGGAAGGTCGTCCGCCAAGAGAGAGCTTGCCTACGCCCATGCCGATAGCGCCCGAGGACACCAGCACCACCTCATGGCCTGCATTTTTCAAATCACTCAGCACACTGCACAGCAGCTCCACACGGCGCACGTTCATCAAACCCGTGCTGTGAGCCAATGTGGAAGTGCCAACCTTAATGACGATTCTCATAGGAATTCCGACCTTTCCAACAAAACTTATTTCATATAAGTATACTCGCCTCAGCGATAAATGTCCACTAAAAACTTTCCCGCTTTTTACTGCTGAACTACGCAGCGACCCGCAGACCACACCGCCGCGATATTGCGCTGCTCCATGAGATAGATGGCGCGCTCGAACCGCTCGTTGACGGTGAGGGGACGGGCGGGGGTGGGGAAAGTGCTGTCGTCCACCACAATGGCGTGGAGGGCATCGCCCTTGGAGAAGCCATCCCCTGCGCCGAAATACTTGTGGCCTGCCGTGGTGCCCAAATAGTAGCCCTCGGGGACGGTGAGGAAGGGTGTCTGCCAATTATCCATGATCTGCCGCACCTTGGAGGAGCGAATGGTGGTAGTGATGACGCGGTACATGGGCAGCTGGGCGCCCCCTGCAATATCGCTGCCCAAAGCCACCCACACGCCCCCATTGAGAAGCTGGCGGACGGGACAGATGCCCGAGGAGATGTTGATATTGGAGTCGCCGCAGTGGACGGCGAGAACATTGTGCTCTGCCATGGCGCGGCGCTCCACTGCATCGGAGTGGACACAGTGTGCCATCACCGTGTGGTCGTCCCACAGGCCGTATTTATCGTAGGTCTCCCAATAGCGCTCACAGTCGGGGTGCAGCTCCCGCACCCACGCGATCTCCGCGTGGCTCTCGGAGAGGTGGGACTGGACATAGAGGCCGTACTTTTCCTTCAGCTTGCCAAGCTCTGCCATCAGCTCATTGGTGCAGCTGGGGGTAAAGCGGGGGGTGAGGATGGGCTTTAAGTCCTTAAAATGGCAAGCGGCAAGCCAACGCTCCGTCTCAGCGACGGATTCTGCCGTAGTTTCCTGCAAAATCCCCGCCGCGCCGTTGCGATCCATGTTGACCTTTCCCACATAGCCTGTTACACCCGCTTTTTCCAGTTCCTCCATCAACACAAGGGTGGCATCGGTATGGAGAGAGGAGAACATACACACGCGGGTCGTGCCGTTGCTGATCAGCTCGTGGGCGAGGCGGGCATAGATCTCGCGGGCATAGACGGTGTCAGCAAAGCGTGCCTCGGTGGGGAACGTATAGGTGCTGAGCCAGTCCAGCAGGGGCAGATCCATGCCCATACCCAGCATGGGATACTGGGGTGCGTGGAGGTGCATATCGGCGAAGGACTGCATAATGAGCTTGTCGCCGTAGTCGTGGAGGACACCGTCACGATGCTCAGCGGGCAGCTGGTCATAGATGCCCGCAATCACGCCATCTTCCAACACCATATAGCCGTTTTCCATGATGTTCAGTTCGCCCAAGGTAGGCGCATGAATGATGTGACCTTTCAAAATCTCTTTCATTTTCTCAGTCCTCATTTCTCCGCAAAGTCTGCGGCAAAATAAAAGGGGCACTTCGTCACACCCTTGCGACAAAGTACCCATAGTGGTGTCATCGGTGACACCGTAGAAACGCAGCGCCCCGTTTTGGCGCAGCTATATGAGCTATTCAGTTTATTTTCTGTACTGTTATTTTAGCACAACCCCCTCCCCTTTTCAAGGGTCAATTTCTCCGTCTACCTTCGCCGCACGGCGCATATACTTGTCCGAGGTGATGGCAGATGAAAGGGATCTTACGGCGCGTGGCGGCCTTGGTCGGCGCGTGTTTGACACTGTGGACAGTGACCGCCGCCAGCGGCGCGGAATTGGGCGGCAGCGAGGCGCTGCGGGGTATCGTTTTGCAGCAGCTGTCGGCGCAGCTGCCGCCGCCACTCTCCCCTGCTGCCATGTTCACTCTCAGTCAGTCGCCCTATCTCGCCGCCGCAGTTTCCTTCTCTCCTGCGGAGAATAACGAGAGCAGCACTATTCTCCAAAATGCCGCACCTTCCCTCTCCCCTGTGCCACAGGTGCAACTGGAAAAGCTGCAATTCCGCGATAACGGCGTGCCATCCCAGACGGTGAAGATCACCAATCCCAAAGGCTACACCGCCGTAGGGAGCGTGTATATCAAAAACTCCTCTTCCAAAACTTTGGACACCGCGCAGCTTGAAAACTGCGCGCTCCCCGCTCCCGACCTCAACAGCCCGCAGGTGCTGATTATCCACACCCACGGCAGCGAGGCCTATACCCTGCCCAAGGGGGAGAGCTACCCTTCCACAGGCAACTACCGCACCTCCGACACCTCCTGCAGCGTGGTGCGGATCGGGGATGAGATCGCCGCTGTGCTGTCCTCTTACGGTATCTCCGTACTCCATGACCGCACGCTCTACGACGATCCACTCTATAACGATGCCTATTCCCGCTCAGAAGCGGGGGCGGCGGCTTATTTGGAGAAGTACCCTTCCCTCTACTACATCATCGACATTCACCGCGACGCTGTAGAGGACGCCAAGGGGAATCAATATAAACTGGTGGCGGAGGAGGATGCCACCATAGCGCAGATGAGCTTTGTCATCGGTACAAACCACGACCACTGGCAGGAAAATCTCGCCCTCGCCGTGGCGGTTGCGGAGACTGTGCAGGGAGACCATCCCACCGCTATGCGACCCATTATCCTGCGGAATTCGCGGTATAATCAACACCTCACGGCAGGGTCGCTCCTTGTGGAAGTTGGGGCGGCGGGAAATTCCCTCGATGAAGCACGCCACGCAGGGCGGATTTTTGGTGCAGCACTGGGGGAAGTAATATTGCGCGCAAAAAAATGACCGCCAGTGGCGGTCATTTTTTATCAGTCTTTGCGGTTTTTCTTGGCAAGCTCCGATACCTCGGGAAATTTCTTCAAGATGTAGTCGTAGCTGTCGCGGGTGTGGGGCACAAGACAGTCGGAGCAGTCTTTCACGCCCTCTTCCGTCCACTTGAAGTTGCCGCCGCAGTCGCTGCCCAGTGCGTAGAGGGGGCAGTAGCAGAACAGGCAGTTGAAATTCTCGGGGTGTGCCGTCCTATGACAGGGGAAGAACTCACAGGCGGTGTGCTGGGTGAAAGAGTAGGCACACTCGCGGGGAGGCTTGTTAAATACGTCTGCCATAGCTTACTTCTCCGTAGGCATCTTCCACTCGGTGAGATCCGTGTGGAGCAGGTGGTGGGCACGGTGGCTCAGAGGCTTATCGAAGTACTCGCGGTACAGCTGCAGCACGTCCTCGTTCTCGTGGGAGAAGCGGATCTCCATGCTCTTGTCGATATCCCACAGCACGCCGCCGCGATACTCCGCCATCTCCTTACCGTCGTGGATGGGCTGACCGCCGCCGCCGGCGCAGCCGCCGGGACAGGCCATAACTTCCACGAAGTCGTAGCTGACCTCACCGTTCTGCAGAGCATACATCAAGCGGCGGGTATTGCCCAGACCGCTGACCACTGCCACGCGGACATCGCCTGCACCGGGAACGTTGAAGGTGGCTTCCTTCCAGCCGTCCATACCGCGGACAGCGGTGAAGGCATCGGCGGGAGGATTCTCACCGGTGACGAGATAATAAGCACTGCGGAGGGCTGCATCCATAACGCCGCCCGTTGCACCGAAGATGACGGCTGCACCGGTGCTGCTGCCCAGAGGACTATCAAAGTCCGTCTCGGGCATATAGGTGGGATCCAGCTGCTCGCCGCGGAACATACGCACCATCTCACGGGTGGTGAGCACCACGTCCACATCGGGATCGCCGCAGGCATCGTTGAGGTTGGGGAAGGTGCACTCGGACTTCTTGGCGGTGCAGGGCATCACGGACACCACGAAGATGTCGTGAGGATCGACACCGATCTTCTCGGCAAAGTAGCTCTTAGCCACAGCGCCGAACATACCCTGAGGAGACTTGGCAGAGGACAGATTCTGCACATAGTCGGGGAACTGACCCTTCACGAAACGCATCCAGCCGGGGCAGCAGGAGGTGAACATGGGCCAGCGATACTGATCGCGGTGGGTAAAGCGCTCGATAAACTCGCTGCCCTCCTCCATGATGGTCAGGTCGGCGGCAAAGTTGGTGTCGAACACGTAGTTAAAGCCCATCTCCTTCAAGCAGGAGACCATGCGCTTGGCAGTGGCGAACTTGGGATCGAGGTGGTAGTGCTCAGCCCAAGCGGCACGGACGGCGGGAGCCACCTGCACGATGGTGACCTTCTTAGGATCAGCCAAAGCGTCCCAAACGCGGCCCGTATCGTCACGCTCCTGCAGGGCGCCCACGGGACAGTGGGTCACGCACTGACCGCAGAAGGTGCAGTCGGACTCTGCCAAGGTGCGGAAGTTACGCACGCCCACATCGGTGCGAGAGCCGGTACCGATGAGATCCCAGATATTCATGCTCTGCACCTTGTCGCAGATCTGCACGCAGCGCATGCATCTCACGCAGCGGTTGGTAACACGGACGATGGGATTAGAGTAGTCATCGGGGGTCTTTTTCAGATCCTTCACATAGTGCTCGCCCAGCAGGTTATAGTCGGTGGTCAGCTGCTGGAGCTTGCAGTTACCGCTGCGGGTGCACTTGGTGCACTGGGTGTCGTGCTGGCTCAGCAGCAGGCGCAGGTTCACGCGGCGGGCTTCGCGGACGCGGGGAGAGTTGGTGTAGTCCACCATGCCCTCGGACACCACGTTGTCGCAGGAGGGCACGAGGCGGACATGACCCTCGATCTCCACCACGCAGAGGCGGCAGGCGGCGATCTCGTTAATATCCTTGAGATAGCACAGGGTGGGGATATTGATATGTACCGACTTAGCGGCCTCCAAAATGGTGGTACCTTCCGGTACGGTGACAGTTTGATTGTCGATCTTCAGCGTTACCATTCTTTTACTCTCCCTCCCTTAAAGATTCCGTAGCCGAAGTGGTCGCAGCGCAGGCAGCGGGACGTCTCGGCAATGACACCTTCCTCGGTGAAGCCGATCTCGATGTCCTCGAAGTTGCACTTACGCTGGCAGGCCTCCACCTCAGTGGTGTTGATACGACCGTGAGGCGGGCGGTTGTTCAGCTCGGGACTGGGCACTTCCACATCCTCTTCGATGACGTGGTGGTAGCCCAGATACTCGTCGATGTTGGCTGCTGCCACCTTACCGGCAGCAATGGCGCGGATGGCGGTGGCGGGGCCGGTAACGCAGTCGCCGCCGGCGAACACGTTCTCCATGTTGCCCACCTGACCGCTCAGCTCGGCGACCACAGTACCGCCGCGCTTGACGGGGACAC
>JAZQMH010000221.1:0-9423 GCA_045543255.1 Vescimonas sp. | reverse complement strand
ACCACAGGCGTATTGACACTCATATAGCTGCCACACTGATCGATGGTACGGCTGAAGCATAGCAACTCAATAGAAGCCAACTCATCCTCTACCACCACGTATGCCATGAGGGTGTTGTTCTTTGTAGTACGGGTCTTACTGGACACCACCACACCTGCCACGGTGATCTGCTGTCCGTCAGCAAAGCGCTCGGGACCTTCTTCAGAAGCGAAGTCGTTCATCACATCGTGGATGGCTACCGCGCCTGCCTGCCGCGCGGCAAGGCGATAGTCGGTCATAGGATGACCGCTGAGGTAAATGCCCGTGGTCTCCTTTTCCATGAACATCCGCTCCGTGGCGGTATATTCGGGTACATTGGGCAGGTCAATGTCGGACATGGGCGCAGTATTGCTCATAGAGGCCATGCCGAAGAAGTCCATCTGCCCCTCCACGTTGGTGCGGCGGCGGGAAATGAGAGAATCCAAGACCTTCTCATAGACCTGCATCAGCTGGGAGCGGTACACACCGAGAGAATCGAAAGCACCCGCTTTAATGAGATTCTCCACCGCACGCTTGTTCATATCGCTGCAGGAGAGCATACGGGAGCAGAAATCTTGGAAGGAGGTAAACAGCCCCCCGCTCTCACGCTCCCGCACCACCGCTTGAATAAAGCCGCGGCCGATGTTCTTGATGGCCACAAGACCGAAGCGGATGCCGCCCTCTTCCACAGTGAATCCATCGAAGGAATGGTTCACATCGGGCAGCAGCAGCGGAATACGACACTCCTTACACTCAGCGATATACTCCGCCACCTTGTCGGTGTTATCCAACACCGAGGTCAGCAGCGCCGCCATGTACTCCTTCACATAGTGGCACTTGAACCACGCCGTCTGATAGGCCACGATGGCGTAGCTGACAGCGTGAGCCTTGTTGAATGCGTAGTTGGCGAAATCGTAGATCTCATCGTAGATGGCCTGTGCCGTCGCCTCGGGAATGCCGTTCTTGACACAGCCGCAGATACCGCGGCTCTCATCACCGTAGACAAAGGCGTTGCGCTCCTTCTCAATCTCCTTGGCCTTCTTTTTGGAGATGGCGCGGCGCACCATGTCGGCCTGTCCCAAGGAGAAGCCGCCCAACTGCTGGAAGATCTTAATGACCTGCTCTTGGTAGACGATACATCCGTAAGTCACCGACAAAATCGGCTCAAGGGAGGGATGCTTGTAGGTAATAAGGCTGGGATCGTGCTTACAGGCGATAAAGCGCGGGATCGACTCCATAGGGCCGGGGCGATACAACGCTATAATTGCGGTAATATCTTCAATAGAATGGGGTTTGAGGCCAAGGCACACGCCGGTCATACCGGTGGACTCCATTTGGAACACGCCGGAGGTCTTACCCGCCGTCAGCATCTCAAAGACCTCATCATCATGGTCGGGGATGTCCTCAAGACGGAAGTTGGGCGTGTGCTTCTGCACCATCTTCACCGCGTCATCCAGCACCGTCAGGTTACGCAGACCCAAGAAGTCCATCTTCAATAGGCCCAGTTCCTCCAGCGTGATCATGTTGAACTGGCAGACGATAGCATCGTCATTCCGCGCCAAGGGCACGTATTCATAGACAGGGCGCTTGGTGATGACCACACCTGCGGCGTGGGTGGAGGCATGGCGAGGCATGCCCTCCAAAGCGCGGGCGGTGTCAATGAGCTTGCGGATACGCTCATCCCCCTCATAGAGGTCGGAGAGCTGACGGCTCACCTTCAAGGCATCGTCCAGCGTAATGTGGAGGGTGGCAGGCACAAGTTTCGCCACCACATCTACCTCGGCGTAGGTCATGTTGAGGGCACGGCCCACATCGCGGATGGCGCCGCGAGCCGCCATGGTACCGAAGGTAACGATCTGTGCCACGCGGTCATCGCCGTACTTCTTGCGGACATAGTCCACCACCTCGCCGCGGCGTGTGTCGCCGAAGTCCATATCAATATCGGGCATGGACACGCGCTCGGGGTTCAAGAAGCGCTCAAAATAGAGGTTGTAGGCCATGGGGTCAACGTCCGTAATATCGAGGCAATAGGCCACCATGGAGCCTGCGGCACTGCCTCGTCCCGGGCCGACGGGAATACCGCGATTCTTAGCGTAGCGGACAAAGTCGGAGACAATGAGGAAATAGTCGGTAAAGCCCATCTTCTCGATCATCTCGATCTCGTAGGTAAGCTGGGCGCGATATTCCTCCTTCTGAGTGCCGTAGCGATTCACAAAGCCCTCGTCGCAGAGCTTGCGAAGATAGGTAGGAGAATCAAAACCGGGAGGCAGAGGGAATTCCGGCAAGTGGTACTTGCCGAAGGTAAATTCCAAATTACACCGCTCGGCAATGCGCACCGTGTTCTCCATGGCCTCATCGTAGCCGGAGAACAGCGCCGCCATCTCCTCGGTAGAGCGAAGGTAGAACTTCTGCGGCTCGTAGCGCATGCGGTTTTCGTCGTCCACCGTCTTGCCCGTCTGAATGCACAGAAGAACATCGTGGCTCTCGGCATCCTCGGCGCGGAGATAGTGGGCATCGTTGGTGCAGACCAAGGGGATGCCCGTTTCCTGATGCATCCGCAGTAAGGCGCGGTTGACGGTGGTCTGATCGGCGATACCGTGATCCTGCAGTTCAAGGTAGAAGTTCCCCTCACCCAAAATCTCCTGCATCTCCAAGGCATAGGCCTTCGCACCTTCATAGTCGCCGTTCATAATGCGGCGGGGGATCTCACCTGCAAGGCAGGCAGATAGACCGATCAAGCCCTCGCTGTGCTGACGGAGCAAGTCCAAATCAATACGGGGACGGATATAAAAGCCCTCCACATAGGCCTGCGACACCATATAGGAGAGGTTGCGATAACCGATCTCGTTTTGGCACAGCAGCACCAAATGACGGGACTCCGTATCGAACTCGTGCTGCTTATCGAAGCGGGTGCGCCGCGCCACATACACCTCGCAGCCGATGATGGGCTTGATGCCCTCGGCTTTGCAGGCGCGATAAAAGTCGATCACACCGTACATGGCGCCGTGATCGGTAATAGCGCAGGCACTCTGCCCCAGTTCCTTGACCAGCTTGGGCAGGTCACGGATGCGGCAAGCACCGTCAAGCAGACTATATTCTGTATGGACATGGAGGTGAACGAAGGACATAAATCAGTTCTCCTTGAGTTCGGAAATCATATCGTGGAGCAATTCCGTACCGGAAACCACCATCTTACGGCAATGAGCCTCACAGTTGAGCGCTTTTGCCATCTCTGTGCCCTCTCCCGTGGGGTTGGCCTTCAAAGCATGGCAATCGAGATTGCCGAAGCGCTGGGTGAAACGGGATTGGAACTCCTTGGTGATCTCGCCGCTGCGGCGCTTCCCTTCTGCACCGTTTTCGCGGTTGGCAGGGCTAAACATACCCAGCACAAGGATCGCTGCGCTGACCACACCGCACACGCCGCCATAGCGCATACCGCCGCCAAAGCCGCTGGCCATGGCGATGCTCTGCTCCTCCGTAAAGCCCGTCACATCTGTGAAAGCCGCCAACACGCTCTGGGCACAGTTAAGGCCGCTGGCGTGACAATCGTGGGCAAACGTACAACGTTCCTGTTTCGTCATTTTTCAGTCCTCGCAAGTTCCATGATTTTTCTCATTCTGTGGTTTAAGCAGGATTTGCTGATAGGCGGGTCAAACATGGTGGCCAACTGCGCCAAAGAAAGTTCGGGGTTGGCAAGGCGCATCTGCGCCGTTTCCTGCAACTTTTCCGGCAGGGTTTTCAGCTTCCCGTTGTCGGCGATCCTGCGGATAGCCTCCGTCTGCTGTGCCACCGCCTCCAAGGTCTTATTAAGGTTGGCAATATCGCAGTTGGTGGCGCGGTTAGCACCGTTGCGGATCTCCTTATCCACCTTGGCAGCCATGATCTCCGTAGCGGAGGCAGGCGCGCCGATGGTGGTCAAAATATCCTCAATATGCTCCGACTGCTTGAAATACGTCACCGCGTTTGCGCCGCGCATAACGCTGCGGGGCAGAAAACCCATCTCCTCCAACAGCGTCAGTATCTCACGGCTGGCCTGCACGTGGGAGGTGGAAAACTCCAAATGATACCGCTTTTCGGGGTCGGTGACACTGCCGCCCGCCAAAAATGCACCACGGAGGAATGCCGCACGGCAGCAATCATCCTCCAAAAGGGCATAGTTCACATGGAGCGCCAACGCCTTCTCCGCGTCGTAGCCCAGTACATCAAGAATACGCGCCAGTTTCTCACTGTCGGTAATTTGGAAAATCAGCTTACCGCCGGTATTGTCCTCGGGTACGCGGTCAAAGCGAACACCGAAGGCCTTGTGAAACAGGCGGGGCAAACGGAGAGCAAACTCGGGATTTTCCGTGATGATACGCACCTCGCGGGTGGTAAAGGTATTGCAATAGAGCAGTACGCCGTAGCTTTCGGCGCGGCTGCAGCAGGGTCGCTGCACGCTCAAGCGGCACAGTTCCGTTTTAGCCTTCAGGGAAAAGGACTGCATGGCTGCGCCCTCCTTTCTTATCGGGAGATATCGCGGTGACTCTCACTTACATCAAAGCCTGCTGTCTGCAAGCGTGTGGAAATTTCGTGGGCAATGGCGACGCTGCGGTGATGACCGCCTGTGCAGCCGATGCCCACTACCAGCATCGTCTTGCCCTCTGCATTATAGTGAGGCAGCAAAAACAGCAGCATTTCCTCCAATTTGCGGAGAAATTCGTGGGTCTGTTCGCTTTGGAATACGTAATCGCGGACGGGGGCTTCAAGGCCTGTCCTGCGTTTAAGTTCGGGGACATAATAGGGATTGGGCAGGAAACGGACATCAAACACCAAGTCCGCCTCCATCGGTAGACCGTGTTTATAGCCGAAGGACATCACATCCACATGGATGCCGCGGCGGTCGCGTTCGCTGCCAAAAAGGGCAATCAGCTCACTGCGGAGCTTACCGACAGAAAGAGCCGTGGTGTCCAGCACGATGTCCGCCTTCTCACGGACACCCTGCAGCATCTTGCGCTCCAGTTCCGCCGCCTCTTGGATACTGCTCCCCTCCTCTGCCAGCGGGTGGCTGCGGCGGGTCTCCTTATAGCGGGCGATCAGCGTAGGCGTGTCGGTATCGAGAAACAGCATACGGCAGTTCACCCCGTCGCTCTTCAGCCGCTCCAAAGTGCCCAGCAACAGGTTAAAGGGCTCCCCTGCACGCACATCATACACCAGCGCCACACGCTTATAGTGTCCCTGTGAAGCGGCGCAGAAGTCGGCAAACTTCACCATCATCTCTGCAGGAAGGTTGTCCACAATATAATAGCCAATATCTTCAAGGATAGAGGCAGCACGACTTTTTCCGCTGCCGCTCAATCCCGTAATGATGAGAAGTTCCATTCACTACTCCTTATTTCTCTATGATACATACCTCCGGCTCCAGCATCACACCGGAGCGCTCGTACACACGGCGCTGCACCTCGGCAATAAGCCCCCGCACATCGGCGCAGGTAGCACCGCCGCGATTGATGACAAAGCCTGCGTGCTTTTCCGACACCTGCGCGCCGCCAACAGTCAAACCCTTGCAATCAGCTTCTTCGATCAAACGACCTGCAAAATATCCCGCAGGGCGCTTGAAGGTGCTGCCTGCACTGGGGAACTCTAGAGGCTGAGACTTCTTACGCCGCGCCATCAGTTCGTCCATCTTGGCGCGGATCTCGGTGCTGTCGCCCTTGGTAAGGCGGAAGGCAGCACTGAGGACAATGGCCTCGGGATGGTCGCTCAAAAGGCTGTGGCGATAGCCGAAGGCCATCTCCTCACAAGGGATACGGCGCACACCCTCCTCGGGGAACAGCACCTCCACCCACTCAATGACATGGCGCAGTTCCCCATCGTAAGCACCTGCGTTCATGCACACGCCGCCGCCTACGCTGCCGGGGATGCCGTGGGCAAACTCAAGACCCGTATAGCCGTCGCGGCAGGCCTGCAAGGCCAAGCGGTTCAGCGTCGCGCCGGCGCGGGCAACATAGAGTCCGGGCTCGGGAGAGGTGATCTCATCCATTTCCTCGGTGCTGATGACCAACGCATCCAAGCCCTCGTCGGGAAACAGCACATTACTGCCGCGACCCAAGAGAATGGTGCGTGCGCCGCACTCCTCAGCAAAGGCCTGCAGCAAAATCAGCTGCTCCCCGTTTTTGGGGAATGCCATGCGCCGCGCCGCGCCGCCAATGCGGAACGAGCAGTGACGGCTGAGGGGTTCTTCCTGCGCCACCGTCATATCCGGGAGATAATCTGCAATTTTCTTGTCCAAAAGGGTAAGCCAAGCCATAAAGTGCCTCCTGCACGAAAGTTAGATAATGCGTTTTTTGCGGCCCAACAATGCCGCACCGATCAAGCCTGCATCGTTGCCCAGTTCAGCCTTCACGATGTTGGTCTTTTTCTCATGATTTCCGGCGATGACGTGAGCGGCAACACGCTCACGGAGGGGGAACAGCAGCATTTCATCTGCTTCATTACTGACACCGCCGCCGATTGCCAGCGTCTCGGGCTGGAAAATATTGATAAGGTTGATAATACCTACTGCCAAATAGTCTATGTACCGATCGCACACTTCTTGCCCCACGCCGCAGCCCATTCGGGCGGCAATAAATGCCGACTGACCCGATACGCGTCCCTGTTCTTCAATGACCTTTGCCAAAATGCTGTCGGGATGCTGCTCCCACGCCGCCTTCGTCTGACGCTTCAGCGCCGTAGCGGAGGCATACTGCTCCCAGCAGCCCACATTGCCGCAGGGACAGGGCTCACCGTTCATTTGGACAGTCATGTGACCAACCTCGCCGCCCATACCGTTGGAGCCGTGGTAGATCTTGCCGTTGTGGATAATGCCGCCGCCTACGCCTGTACCGAGGGTAACGGTAATAAAGCGCTTGCTGCCGCGGCCTGCACCGGCGTAGAATTCGCCGAGGGCGGCACAGTTGGCATCATTTTCAATATAGAGCGGCGTACGGCTCATCTGATGATAAAGACGCCGCAGAGGCACATTGTGGAAGGGCAGGTTGCAGGTGTTAATAATAGACCCGCCGCGAATTTCCACCGTGCCGGGGCAGCCTACGCCGACGGAGAAAAGCTCTGCCTCCTCCGTTCCCGTTTCCTTGCATAGATCCATCACCAAAGCGTGGAGCGTCCACGCCAAAGATGCCGCGTCGTTAACGGAGGCGATCTTCATCTTCTTGACAGCAATGAGTCGTCCGCCCTCGTCCACCATGCCCGCTTTTAAGTTGGTACCACCGATATCAATACCAATATATTTCACACAATTCCTCCGTTATTTCCCTGCATACTCAGTTCCGTCATCTTCGCATCAAACTGGGTCATAAAGTCACGTCCGGAGTTAAAGCCATAGCGCATCTGACGATTCTTCATGGTGGCGATCTCCACGATACCGGCAAGGTTACGACCGGGACGGACAGGAATCGTCACAATAGGCAGCTCCACGCCCAGCAGCGAATAGGTATCCTCGCCCAAGCCGAGACGGTCATAGAACTTGCCCTCCTGCCACTGCTCCAGCTGGATAATAAGGTCGATCTCCTTTTCAAACTGGACTGCGCCCATGCCGAACAGCTGCTGAATGTCGATAATACCCACGCCGCGAATCTCCACATAGTGGCGAATGATCTCAGGTGCCGTACCGATCAGCATATTGTTGATGCGGCGAATTTCCACGGCATCGTCAGCCACCAGCTGATGACCGCGCTTCAAAAGCTCGATAGCAGTCTCACTCTTACCGACACCACTCTCGCCCAGCATCAGCACACCCTGACCGTAGACGTTCACCAGCACGCCGTGGCGGGTGATCTCGGGGGCAAGGGCCATGTTCAAAAACTCAATGATATGGCTGGTGGCATCCACTGTGTCCATCTCAGTACGCAGCAGGGTACGACCGTGCTTCTTGGCCATCTCCACCATCTCTTCAAACACTTCCAGATTGCGGGAGACGATCAGGGCAGGAAACTCATAGCTCATCAGGCGGTTGAACACGCGGGTACGCTCGCCAATGTCCATGCGGGCCAAATACTGCATCTCGCTCTTACCCATGACCTGCAGCCGTTTATCGTCAAAATAGTCATAAAAGCCCACCAGCTGCAGCGAGGGGCGAAAGGCATCACACACGGTAATAACAGCCGTATCATAATCTGTGCCCTTATTGAGGATCTCCATGTGGAAGGTCTCGACCAATTTCTTCAGCGAAGCAGGTGTACGTTTGACTTTTTCCATAGTAATTTCTCCTTGCCGGTCACATATAGTAATACAGAGTATATTATACCGCAATCCCCTGTTTTTCGCAACGAAATTTCCTCGGCAGCCTCACAAAAATTTTTTCAGATTTTTGTCAAATAATGCTTGCATTTTGATTCAACATCTGCTATTATATCATTTGCTTGCGAATAAGCACGCATATGTTACGACAGCAAGGAGGTGCAACGGATGGCAAAGTGCGAGTTTTGCAACAAGGGCGTGACTTTTGGTATTAAGGTGTCCCATTCTCACCGTCGTTCCAATCGTCCCTGGAAGCCCAACGTCAAGCGCGTGAAGGCTTTGATCAATGGTACGCCTCGCCATGTGTATGTTTGTACCCGGTGCCTGCGTTCCGGTAAAGTTACCCGCGCTATCTAAGTGGTCAAACATAAATCCCTGCCCGATGGGCAGGGATTTTTTCGTTCTATCGTTACTATAAAAAACAGAGGCAGCATAGCTGCCTCTGTTTTGTTATTTCAATATAGTCTGCAATTACTGCTTGCTGGGAGCGGGAGTGGGAGCGCAAACAGCAGTGTAGTGAGCCTTGCGAGCCTTGAAGGTCTCGTCCTTATGCAGCTCCATCAGGCGACCCTCGTTCTCGAAGATGTCCTGACCGTGAGCAGCCTTACCGGAGAGGATGTCGTGGCAGTGCCACTCCTGACCATTGGGGCCCAGCTCGGGATCGGCAACCAGCTTCATGGCGCCGTCCTTAACTTCCAGGTGACCCTCCAGGCCGCACAGCTCGCAAACAGCGTGGTTGGTGCCGGGGAAGATGTAGAAGTTATTGCCGTGGCAGTGGGGGCAAGCGCCGTCCTGACCCTTCCACAGGTCGAGGTTCTCGGAGCCGGGGATCATGACGTTGTTGTCGACGATGTACTGAGCGGCATCTACCAGATTGCGGCCGATCTCCTGCACGCGGGCGATCTTGTCGTCCTGCATGATGATGTCCTTGGACCAGGAGAAGAACTCGTTGTTAACGACCTTCCAGCCGGGGGACATAGCGAACATAGCGTGATCGGTCTCGGTACGGACAGCCCAGTCGGAACCGCCGATGCCGATGAAAGAGATAGCCTTCTGACGGAACAGACGGGGATCCAGACCCTCCTTGCCCTGCTCCTTCAGCTTGCCATCCAGCATCAGCAGCATACCGGT
>JAZQMH010000220.1:0-3388 GCA_045543255.1 Vescimonas sp. | reverse complement strand
AGGCGCGGGCAGCATGTAGACCGTCGCCGTACCCGCCACCGCATCGGCGATGGCGTTAATGTTGTCGGCGTACTTCTTGGCCGTACTCTCCACGTAGGTATACATCTCATAACCCGTATCGCCTACGCGATACACGGCATCGTAGCGTTCCTCGTCGCCCTGCACCTCGATGACCACGTGCTGCGGTTCATCCTCAACGGTGGTATCGTCGCCCTCGTCGCCGAGGGTGTCGTCGGGAGACAGCACATCCCCCTGTTGGGCATCATCCACCACATCATCGGCAGGGGTTTTATCCTGGGTCACGTTGATAATTACCAACACGATGGCAGCGATAGCCACCAAGAGAGCAATGATAAAGGGAATCAAGCGGGAACTGCCGCCGCTGCGGCGGCCACGGTAACGACTCATTTCAGCCATGCCTCCACAGCCTCGGCGGCGCGGTCATCGCCGGAAACACACAGCACCACGGCGCTGCCATTGCGGGCGAGGTAGGCCTTGTCCACGCGAGCCACTTCCTCGGGCTGATAGCGGTCAGCCTCCATCTTCAAATCGGAGAGATACTGCTTCATGGAGCTCTCCAGTGCCTGTGCGGCGGCCTCATCCTCGCACTGGGCAGCCACCACCATCTCAGTGGTGGAGGTGGAAGCGCAGTAACCTGCGATGACGGTTGCATCGGTCACATCGAAATAATAGCGCAGGTCGCCCTCGTCATAGGCCACCATCTCACTATCCCAGTTAAGGCCGTCCACCAGCTCGGAGGCCACAGCCTCAGGCTCGATGACCTTATCCTTACTCTTGTCGCCGCAGCCGACGCACACAAGCAGCACCATCACCAGTGCCAGCACCAATGCCATGAGTTTCTTCATATCTTTTGTCCCTTTCTTTATCAGGGGAGTTCGGGGTTAACTTGCCCCTTTTCCCTCGGTTTTATGTCTTACACGGGCATACCACACCCAGTTTAAGATATTCTATCACATAAGACGGAAGAAATGAAGTAAAAGTTTCATCTGTCACAGAAAATTTATATGTGCGATTTGAGAAAAAACAAAAACCCGATTGCTTTCGCAATCGGGTTTATGGTGCGCGGTACAGGACTCGAACCTGTGACCCCATGCACGTCAAGCATGTGCTCTACCAGCTGAGCTAACCGCGCAGACAACGATGGTATTCTATCGTAAAACTTTCAACTTGTCAACACCTTTTTTGCGAAAATATAAAATTTCTTCTTTCACCCCTACTTCTTGTGTCCCGTTCCTTGCATTGTGGACAGGTCTTGTGTTATAATACCTTAATTAAAGTCGTATCATAGCGCCTTTCGTCGAAAACGAAGGGCGGGGAGGTTCTTTTGGAAAGAAAATTGGTTTTGGTTTCCGAGGAGGCAATGGCCCTTCAGAAGGAATTTACAAAGAAAATAAAAGCCATCCACGAGGGTGAGGGGCGCAGTCCCAAGGCCATGGTGGATACCTTCGGCTGCCAGCAGAATGTGGCCGACAGCCAGCACATTCTCGGTATGCTGGAGGAGATGGGCTGCACCTTCACCGATCAGGCAGCAGAGGCCGACATCATCGTGCTGAACACCTGCGCCATCCGCGACCACGCGGAAAAGCGGGTATTTGGCACGCTGGGCGCACTGACCCACACCAAGAAGGCCAACCCCAAGCAGGTCATCTGCCTGTGCGGCTGCATGGCACAGCGCAAAGAGGTGGCAGAGAAGGTGCGTATCTCCTACCGCCATGTGGACTTGGTCTTTGGCCCCCAGGCGCTGTGGAAGTTCCCTCAGCTGCTCCATCAGGTCTACACCCGCAACGGGCGCGTGTTCTCCGTGGAGGATGAGCACGGTCAAATCGCCGAGGGTATGCCCGTTGTCCGCGAGGGTCGTACCCGCGCATGGGTGTCCATCATGTACGGCTGCAACAACTTCTGCTCCTACTGCATCGTGCCCTACGTCCGCGGTCGTGAGCGCAGCCGTGAGCCCGAGAAAATTATTGAAGAAGTCCGTCAGCTGGCGCAGGAGGGCTACAAGGAAATCACCCTCTTGGGACAGAACGTGAACTCCTACGGCAAGGATTTGGATAGCAGCTGGGACTTTGCCGACCTGCTCCGTGAGCTGGATAAAATCGAGGGGGACTATCTCCTGCGCTTTATGTCCTCTCAGCCTAAGGATGCTTCTTTTAAGCTCTTTGATGCCATGGCGGAGTGCAAGCACGTTGCCAAGCAGCTGCACCTGCCCGTCCAGTCGGGCTGCGACCGCGTGCTGCGGGCTATGAACCGCCCCTACGATAAGGCGCGGTATTTGGAACTCATTACTTACGCCCGCAAGGTCATGCCCGACTTGGTGCTGACCTCCGATGTGATTATCGGCTTCCCCGGTGAGACGGAGGAAGAGGCCATGGAAACGGTGGCACTGGTGGAAGAAGTCCGCTTTGATGCCCTCTTCACCTTCATTTTCTCCCCCCGCCCCGGCACGCCTGCGGCGAAGATGGAGGACCCCGTGCCCCGCAGTGAAAAGCAGGTGTGGTTTGATAAGCTGTGCGATGTGCAGAACACTATTAGTGCAGAAATCCACGCCGCGTATGTAGGAAAGACCATGCGTGTGTTGGTAGATGGCGAGACGGACGATGCCCGTACGCCTCTCTCTGCCCGCACCGCAGGGGGCAGACTCGTCCACCTCACCGGCGACAAGGCCGCCATCGGCACATACCGCGATGTACGCATTACCGACAGCAACACTTGGGCGCTGTTCGGCGAGATGATGTGATTGATTTGATTTTTGATGGAAAGGGAGGCGCCACATGGCAGAGCTGACCCCCATGATGCAGCAGTACCTGCAGATAAAAGAGGAAAATCCCGGCACGATTTTGTTCTTCCGCTTGGGTGATTTTTATGAGATGTTCGCCGACGATGCACGCGTGGCAACCAAGGAGCTGGACTTAACTCTCACCACCCGCGATAAGAATAAGCCCGAGGCGGAGCGCACCCCCATGTGTGGTGTGCCCTACCATGCCGCCGACTCCTATATCTCCCGCCTTATCTCCCGCGGCTATAAGGTGGCTATCTGTGAGCAGACGGAGGACCCGGCTCAGGCCAAGGGTCTTGTGAAGCGGGACATTGTCCGCGTGGTGACACCCGGTACAGTTATTGACGGCACGTGCTTGGAGGAGGGTAAATCCAACTTCTGCGCAGGTGTGTACTTAGATGAGGACTACGCCGCCGTAGCAGTGTGCGACATCTCCACTGGTAAGGCGCATGCCACCGCTTTCGCTGGCCCCGACCGCGCAGCGCAGCTGCAGAATGAACTGGGCCGCTTCGCCCCCGCCGAGGCAGTGATGAATGAAGGTGCCTATTTCTGCGAAGGTCTCCGCACTTTCTTGAGCGACAAACTCTCCTG
>JAZQMH010000219.1:0-3451 GCA_045543255.1 Vescimonas sp. | reverse complement strand
ATCGGTTCCTCCACCAGCACTTCCTCCTCCACGGGAGGCGGGGCCTCGGGGCCGTTGAGGGCGAGGCGATAGTAATCGTACTGGATAACGGCGCGGGCGTAGGCGTACTTGGCATCAATGATGGCGGCAACCGTGTCCACATAGCTGTCATCCACCGCGATGCCGGCATGGGGGGTAAAGGTGCGGGTGGCAGCCTCGTAAGTGCCGGCAGGGGTGATCCAGCTGTTACCCACAGGGGTGGGCAGGATCACGAGGGGCATGGAGGCGGTGGGATAGGTGGCACTGTAATTCATAGAGAACACATCGCGGCCCGACAGCAGGCGGGAATCGTACTCCAAGCCGAAGAGGTTACTCAAGGTGGGCACGATGTCGATGGTGCTGCAGGGGGTATCCACCACCACAGGGGTCTCCATATCGCCGCACCAAAGCAGGAGGGTGTTTTGATAGCGGCTGATGTTGTTCTCCGTATCGTTGATACCGCTGAGCTCGCAGTAATAGTCCACTTCCTCCGTCACCAAGGCGTAGGGATAGTGGTCAGCAGCCATGCAGATGACGGTATCATCGGCGATGCCTGCTTCCTCCAAGCGCTCCACCAAGTAGCGCAGGGCGTACTCCACCTCCAAGTTGGCGGCAATATAGCCCTGCACAGGCTGGGAGGCGTTGGGATAGACGGCGACCGCCTCTTCACGGTGCTTGGCAGACATGGCGTTGCCCCAGCCCCAGTTGGCGTGGCCGCTGACGGTCATGTAGTAGGCATGGAAGGGCGTGCCGTCCTCCACATAGGCGGTGATGTAATCGTCAACGGTGTTCATCACCATCTCCTCATCGGAGTAGGGCCACTTACTGCCGCCGGTAACCAGGAGGCCGTTGCCTACGCCGTAGAAGTCGTAGCCCAAGTTGGGATGGGTGAGATGACGGTTATAGTAGGTGTAAGAGTTGTTGTGATAGGCCAGGGTGTTATAGCCCAAGGCGCGGAACTGGTTGCCCAGTGCAAAGGGCATATAGTCACGGTGGGAGACGTAGAAGCTGAGGTTATTGTTGACCCAAGTAGGAATCAAACCCGTCATCACGGCAAATTCGCCGCCGGTGGTGGACTGACCCCAGCCGGGCTGATAGAAGTTGTTGAACACGAAGCCCTCGTGGGTGAGGCGATAGAGGGTGGGGGTCAGTTCCTCACTGATGACATAGGGAGAGAAGGCCTCGGCGGTAATGAGGATGAGATTCTTCCCTTTGAAAAGGCCCGTATAGTCGTTCTGCTGGGTGGCAGCCTTGCCGCCAAAGTAGCGGTTGAGGGAAGCGGTGGTGGAGGATGCCCCCTCATTCAAGGCGGCAAAGTCGATGTCCATCTTGTTGTACTCGTACTGCTCCAGCGTGGGGTGGTCTACCGCCTCAATATCGATGCCCTCGGTAATGTCATCCAAAGGCGCTTCGGGGATGCCAAAGATGGCGTACTGCACCTCAAGGCGGACAGTTCCCGACAGGCCCACCATGGCAACGGCGCGGTCGGGGGTATAGTTGTAGGTGTAGGTATCCTTCTCTCTGCCGTTGAGACACAGCACCGAGCCAAGAACCTGCGCCAGTACCAAAAGCACCAGCAAGATGATGCCCGCTTTTTTACCAAGGCTCATTTGGGGCAGGAGATGGCGGCGGAAGAGAATAAGGCAGATAAAGGGAATGAGGGAAAGGCCGATGAAAGGCAGGCGGTCAAAGACCACCTCTACGGCGGTGGCGGCAAAGTCGGACATGACTTGACCCGCCATATTGGCCATGTAGCCAAGGCCGAAGTAGGACTTAAAATAGCTCTTGCAGCAGTATTCCACACAGACCAGCACCGTCCATGCAAAGCACACCACATAGCTCAGCACAGCGCGGAGCTTATCGGGCCGCACCAAATGGAGCAGCAGCGTTACCAATGCGCCAAGGACGATGGTGAAGAGGGTCGTATACAACAGCGAAATGCTGAAAAACGGTATGGTATTGTCAAACAGACGCAGCAGCGCCTCGTGATAGAGCAGCGCAACAGTGAAAAAGCAGAGGGACAGCCACTTCTTGGGAGGGCGCGGCGGTTCCAAATGGGTGGGTTGTGCCTTGTTCATTGGAGAACTCCTTACTGAGGTGACAATTCTATCGGAAATCCTTTAAAATTCCCGATTTAACCTCATTATTTTACCACAGCAAGGGGAATAATACAATGGTGAACAAAAGATTTACAATTTTTCCCGTAGGGCCTCCTCCAGTTTCCCCAATGCTTTTTTCTCCAAGCGGGAGACGTAACTGCGGGAGATGTGATAGACCTCCGCCACCTGCCGCTGGGTTTGGGGCGGATGACCGTCGAGGCCGTAGCGGCGGCGGATGATGTCGGCCTCGCGGTCGGTCAGTTCCTCCGCCACCAAGCGGCGCACCAAGAGCCGTTCCTCCTGCGCCTGTAAGTCCTCTAATAGGGAGTCGTTCTCCCCTACCACATCGCTTAAATAGAGGTCGCCGCCATCGCTGTCGGTTTCGATGGTGTCGCTTAAGGACACCTCACCCTGCATTTTGCGGCAGAGACGGAAGTGCATTAATATTTCGTTTTCGATGCACCTTGAGGCGTAGGTTGCCAAACGGATGCCCTTGTCGGCTTTGAAGGTGTTGACGGCTTTAATAAGGCCGATGGTGCCGATGGAGATCAAATCCTCTTGGTTGTCGGCTTGGGTATAGTATTTTTTGATAATGTGGGCCACGAGGCGGAGATTATGCTCCACCAGTGTGTTCCGCGCTTCCATGTCCCCCTTCTCCCAGCGGGCGAGGCAGTCTTTTTCCTCCGCTGCAGAGAGAGGCTTGGGGAACGAGGACGGGGGCAGGGACAGATGAAGGGTCAAAAATACGCTCTGCTGCAACAGCAGCAGGGAAAGCAGCATGGCAGCGGTCACTCCTCTCGTTTTTTGGTAGCGTATGTGACCACGGCGCGTCCCTATGACGAAAAAAACCGCCCCACAGGAACTACTGCTCCCATGAGGCGGTTTCTTTTGTTTTGAGAAGGTAAATCAGTCGATTTCTTCGTATTCAGCATCGTTGGGGACGCGGGCGTTCTGGAACTCGAACTCGCCGTCGATCTCGCACTCGGGACACTGACCGAAGCTCTCACCCAGCGCCGCTAAAAGGCCAAGCTCAGACTTGAACTTCTTGCCGCAGCGAGGGCAATGATAATACATGAAGCAAGGGCCCCAAGTCATGTTAGTTCAGACCCAGGATCTCGCGGGCCTCAGCGGGGGTAGCGGGCTCACGGCCGAACTCCTTGATAACGCGGACGGCGCGCTCAACGAACTGAGCGTTGCTGTCGGCCAGCTGGCCCTTAGCGTACATGACGTTGTCCTCCATACCGACGCGGACGTGACCGCCCATAGCGACGGCACCGTACAGCATCTCCATAGCGGAGGCGCCGACACCGAAGCAGCTCCAGGTGGAACCGGGG
>JAZQMH010000218.1:0-9172 GCA_045543255.1 Vescimonas sp. | reverse complement strand
GCTTTCGAGTCCCACACAATGCAAAAGAGGCACGGCCCAGTGGGCCATGCCTCTTTTGGTGCCGGTGGTGGGACTCGAACCCACACGATGTCGCCATCAACGGATTTTGAGTCCGTCACGTCTACCAATTCCATCACACCGGCGTGTGAACAGAGATATTATAGCCGACACGGAGGAGAAATGCAAGGATTATTTTTTCTTCTTGCGGGAATCGTTACATAAAATTCAAAAAGTAGGGCTACCAAACGGGAGAAAGATGTGGTACAATAAACAAAACTATGCCCAGTAGTGAACAAGGGAAAGGAGGGCGGCGACAATGAAAAAGATGAAGCGGTTGGCAGGGTGTTTGGCAGTTCTTGTAATGATGGTGCTGCTGTGCGGCTGTGAGTTTAGAAACAATGTGGAAGATCTCTTTGCGCTGCCCGAAATGCCGGAGGAATTTACGGGGCTGAATCAGCTGTTAGGTGAGCTGCGGGCCGAGGGCTATGAATACGCCGCCCCCACCACGGGACAGAACTTGCAGTCCGTCCACATGGTGGATCTCAACGGCGATCGCCATGTGGAAGCGGTGGCCTTTTTCCGCCGCAGCAGTGATGAAAAGCCCATGAAGATCTTCGTCTACGAGGCGGTCAATGGCAGCTATGAGCTGCGCTGCAGCGTAGAGAGCAGCGGCAGCAACATCGACAGTGTCCGCTATGAGGATCTCAACGGCGACGAGCAGCTGGAGCTGATCGTGGGTTGGAAAATGGGCGCGGATGTGCAGACCCTGGCAGTCTACAACATCGGACGCGAGGCGCTGCCCCTGATGAGCAGCACCTATAGCCGCTATACCATCGAGGATATCAATCAAGACGGGCTTCCCGAGCTGTTTGTCCTTCGCGGTGACAGCAACGGCGTCCCCACGGTGGAGGTCTACATGTGGCAGACCAACATTTTGGCGGTGGCCCATCGCTGCGCCCTCAGCAGCACCATGGTGGAGCTTGGGCGGGGCAATATCGTCAACGGCAATACCGCTGAGGGACACAACGCCGTATATATTACCGGTGTCACGGAGCAGAACATGGCGGTGACAGACGTGCTGGTGTGGCAGAGCGATTTCCTCAGCGGCGGCAGCGTGGTCAATGCCGCTGTGGTGGAGTCCACGGGCCGCTCCTCGCTGGTGCTGCCCTATCGTCAGCTGCGGCCTATGGACATCAACGATGACGGCATTACGGAAGTGCCTGCGCCGGACAGCCGCGCGCCCCAGGGCGATACGCTGACGGCATGGCGTCATTGCAGCGCCGCAGGGCACAGCTATGTGGTGAGCCATACCTATCACTCTTTGAGCAATGGCTGGTACTTTATGCTGCCCCAGCGCTGGTGGGATCGTGTAACGGTCTTGGCGCAGGAGACGGTGTCGGGTGAAAATCAGGTGATGTTCTATGTGGATGGTATGCCGACAATGGCGATCTATACCTTAACAGGCGAAAACCGTGAAGTCCGTGCCACCATGGGTGAGCGTTTCCTGATCCGCCGCCAGACGGGCATCGTGTATGCTGCGGAACTGCTGGAAGGTGCGGATGTATACGGAATGAATGTTGAGTTGCTTCGCGGCAGCTTCTCCATGACGGAGAATGCGTGGCTGCCGGGCGGCGGTTGGTAAGAAGAGGAGGTACTATGAAGAAAGTACTGGTTTTGGAGGACGAGTCCAACATTCGCAGCTTTATCGTCATCAACCTGCGCCGCGCAGGGTACGAGGTGATCGAGGCGGAGAGCGGAGAAGAGGCGCTGGAAAAGCTGGCGCAGCATCGTGATGTATGTCTGTGCCTGTTTGATGTGATGCTGCCGGGTATCGACGGCTTTGAGGTGTGCCGCCGTGTCCGTGCCACCAATCCCCATATCGGCATCATTATGCTGACGGCCCGTTCTCAGGAGATGGATAAGGTGACGGGTTTGATGACCGGCGCTGATGACTATGTGACAAAGCCCTTCTCTCCCGCGGAGCTGACGGCCCGTGTGGACGCGCTGATCCGCCGCAGCAGCGGCGCTATGCCCCAGACTGCCCCTGTGGTGGATGAGGACGAACTGGTGAGCCCGCCCTTTACGCTGAATCTGCGTAACCGCACGCTGGAGAAAAACGGCGAGCGCATTAAGCTGACCCAGGTGGAGTTCGGCATTATGCAGATGTTTTTGGAGAATACCGATAAGGCCCTCAGCCGTGAGGAGATCCTCGATACCGTCTGGGGTAAGGATTACTTCGGTGAATTGAAGATCGTGGACGTGAATATCCGCCGTCTGCGTCTGAAGATCGAGGATGATACGGCCAATCCCACCTTTATTACCACCGTGTGGGGCTTTGGCTACAAGTGGGGCGCATAAGCGCCTGAGAAATACGAAAACGAAGGAGGTGACTGCCCTCATGGAGAAACAATCGAAGCGCACATCAGGTCTGCGCCGCCGCTGGATGACCAGCAGCTTGCTGCCTGTTATCACCATTCTGGTGCTGATTTCGGCGCTGGTGTCCATCGGTTTGGGCAGCGCCTACTATTCCAATGCCCGCTCGGCGCTGGAGGCCAAGGCCGCAGCCGGTGCGGAATATTTCAATACCTACGCCATGACCAGCTACGAGGAGTATTACCACAGCGCCACCCTCTATGCCAACAGCTTTGAGGACAGCGACCGGATCGAGCTGCAGTTCCTCAACAGCAACGGTGCGGTGGATGTGTCCACCCGCAGCATGATGATCGGCTCTGCACCCGGCACGCAGGATGTGTACGATGCCCTCAGCAGCGGCGTCATTAGCAGCTACTTGGGCCGCGACAACGCCACCGGTGAGCGCATTATTGCCGCCTCGGGTCTATTGAAGTTCCAAGGCGAGGTGGTGGGCATCATTCGCCTTGTGACCTCTGCCCATAATTTGGATAGCCAAGTGCTGCTGACGGTGATGATCATTCTCGCCATTATGCTGGCGGTCAGCTTTGTGGTGGTCATTTCCAGCTTGCTGCTCATTAACAACGTGGTGGCCCCTGTGTCCGCCGTCAGTGAGGCTGCCAAGCAGATCTCCGGCGGCAGCTACGGCTTCTGCATCCCCAACCGTTACGCCGACGAGATGGGCGAACTGGTGGATAATATTAACGACATGTCCGTGAAGATCGGGCAGAATGAAAAGCTGCAGCAGGAGTTCATCTCCTCTGTGTCCCATGAGCTGCGCACGCCTTTGACCGCCATCAACGGCTGGGCGGAGACCCTTCTTGCCGATGTGGGCGAGAGCGAGGAAGAAGAGGCCCAGCGCCGCGGCTTGAGCATCATCGTCAAGGAATCCAGTCGTCTTACCAAGATGGTGGAGGAGCTGCTGGACTTCTCCAAGATTGCCGACGGTCGCTTCACGCTGGATATGGAGCCCATGGATCTGCAGGCGGAATTTGAAGATACGGTCTATACCTACCATCAGATCTTCAAGCAGGAGGGCATCACCCTTCTCTACACCGCAGGCGATGAATACGACGAGATCATTTCCGCCGATCCCGTGCGCCTCAAGCAGGTATTCTGCAACGTGCTGGACAATGCCGCCAAGCACGGCGGCAGCGGTAAGCGCATCGTCACCCGTCTCAATCGCAGCCGCGGTCATTACATCATTACCGTTCGCGACTTCGGCCCCGGCATCCCTGAGGCAGATCTGCCCCATGTGAAGGAGAAGTTCTATAAGGGCGGCTCCAAGGCCCGCGGCAGCGGCATCGGTCTCGCCGTCTGCGACGAGATCATCCGTCTCCACGACGGTACCTTTTCTATCGACAACGCCAAGGGCGGCGGCGCGATCGTGACCATCAAGCTGCCCATCCGCCATGTACGGCGAGAAAATTCCCAAAAGAAGCAATAAAATCTAGAACAAGTGTTGCATTTTCTAAGAAGGTGTGCTACACTGACAGCAGAAAGGATCGTTTACCCCTATGGAAGAAAAGAAACAGTGCGGCTTTCGCACGACCATCGGCGGTCAGGCGCTCATTGAGGGCATTTTGATGCGCGGCCCTGAAAAGGACGCCATCGTGGTGCGCTCGCCTGAGGGTCTGGTGACCAAGGTGGAGGAGCGGAAGTTCATTAAGGATAAATACCCCATTTTAGGTGTCCCCATCATTCGCGGCAGCGCCACCTTTTTAAGCTCGATTATTACGGGTGTGAAGGCGCTGATGTATTCGGCAGACTATTTCCCCGAGGAGGGCGAACCCTCTAAGTTTGATCTGTGGCTGGAAAAGCATATTCCCGCAGAGAAGCTCCAGAGTGCCTTGATCGTGTTTTCTGTGGTTTTGTCCCTCGGTATGACGCTGGGCCTTTTTATGCTGCTGCCTACCTTTTTGGCGGGCCTTGTGTCCAAGTATTTTGACAGCGCCTTGCTCCACAATGTGATCGAGGGCGTGGTGAAGATCGCCATCTTCTTCTGCTATTTGATCCTCTGCTCCAAGCAGAAGGATGTGCGCCGCGTCTTTTCCTATCACGGCGCAGAGCATAAGACCATTTTCTGCTACGAGGCAGGCCTGCCTCTCACGGTGGAGAATGTGAAAAAGCAGCCCAAGCATCACCCTCGCTGCGGTACCAGCTTCCTTTTCGTGGTGATCATCGTGTCCATTTTGGCTACCAGTATCGTGTTCACCTTCGTAGAGTGGCAGAATTTCTGGGTGCGTTTCGGTATCCATTTGCTGCTGCTGATCCCTGTGGTGGGTCTTACCTATGAGTTTAACCGCGCCGTGGGCGCCCATGACAATAAGCTGACCCGCATTCTCTCTGCACCCGGTATGTGGCTGCAGAATTTCACCACCAATGAGCCGGACGAGAGCATGATGGAGGTAGCCATCGAGGCCATGAAGCTGGTGCTGCCTCAGGAGGAAGGAAAGGACAAGTGGTAATCCCGCTTGTATAGGACAGAGCCTATGGCTATTACCTATAATGATTTATATTTAGACCTGCGGCAAAAGCTCCGCTTGGAGCAGGTGGAGGCCTATACGCTGGCGGCCCGTGAGATCGTGTGCTACGCCGCAGGAAAGACGCGGCAGGAGCTGCAGCGTGACGGACGGCTCTATGTTCCCCAGGATGTGGAGAAGCGTGTGCAGGAACTGACGGCGCGGCACTTGGCAGGTGAGCCGGTAGCCTATTTGATCGGCGAGTGGTCTTTCTACGGCCTTGATTTGGACATCAACGAATCTGTCCTCATCCCCCGTATCGATACGGAGGTGCTGGCAGAGAAAGCCATCGAGTTCGTTTCTAAGTGTGAAAATGCCCGCGTTCTCGACCTGTGCGCCGGCAGCGGCTGTGTGGGCTTGGCGATTGCCAAGCACTGTCCCGACAGCCATGTGGTGCTGGGTGAAAAGAGTGAGGCAGCGCTGCGTATCTGCCGTCAGAACACCCGCCGCTGTGGCCTTACGGAGCGGGTGATCCCGTGGCAGGTGGACGCGTTGGAGCGCCCCTCTGCCCAGTTGGGTGAGTTTGACTGCATCGTGTCCAATCCCCCCTACATCCCCGATGGGGATATTGCCGGCTTGGATGTGTCGGTGCGGGACTATGAGCCCATGATGGCTCTTCGCGGCGGCGAGGATGGCCTTGATTTCTACCGCGCCATCTGCGAAAAGTGGCGTGATGCCCTCCGCGTTGGCGGGCGGCTGCTGTTTGAGGTGGGTATCGGGCAGGCCGATGACGTGCTGCGGATCATGCGCGCCGCAGGTTTTGGTGATAACACCATCACCGAGGATACAGGCGGTGTGGCCCGTGTGGTAGCGGGCACGCTGTGTGATGAAGTGTAAGTGAATTTTTGATTGAGAGATATAAGGAGGACGGAGAAATGGCAGTGAAGAAGGAGACGGCAAGCGCTGTGAACGCCGATAAGAAAAAAGCTCTGGATACGGCCATGGCGCAGATCGAGAAGATGTACGGCAAGGGCTCCATTATGCGTTACGGTGACGGCAACGTCGCCAACGTGGAGGCTGTGCCTACGGGTTCTCTTTCTTTGGATTTGGCACTGGGTATCGGTGGTCTGCCCCGCGGCCGCGTGGTGGAGATCTATGGCCCTGAGTCCTCCGGTAAGACCACGCTGGCCCTCCATGTGCTGGCTGAGGCACAGAAGCTGGGCGGTGAAGTGGCCTTCGTGGATGCTGAGCACGCCGTCGATCCCACCTATGCCCGCGCATTGGGCGTAAATGTGGAGGATATGCTGATCTCCCAGCCCGATACCGGTGAGCAGGCACTGGAGATCACCGAGGCATTGGTGCGCAGCGGCGCTATCGATGTAGTGGTGGTGGACTCCGTTGCCGCCCTCGTGCCCCGCGCTGAAATTGAGGGAGAGATGGGCGACAGCTTCGTGGGTCTCCATGCCCGCTTGATGTCTCAGGCCCTCCGTAAGCTGACGGGCATTATCAACAAGACCAATACCATCGTTATTTTCATCAACCAGCTTCGTGAGAAGGTGGGTGTTATGTACGGAAACCCCGAGGTGACCACCGGTGGCCGCGCTCTGAAGTTCTACGCCTCCGTCCGCATTGATGTGCGCCGCGTGGAGACGCTGAAGGCCGGCGGCGAGGTGGTGGGTAACCACGTCCGCGTCAAGGTGGTGAAGAATAAGGTGGTGCCTCCCTTCCGTGAGGCGGAGTTCGACATCATGTACGGCGAGGGTATCAGCAAGCTCAGCGAGCTCATCGATTTGGCGGTGAAGCTGGATCTGGTGCAGAAGAGCGGCTCTTGGTTCAGCATGGGTGAGGTGCGCCTCGGTCAGGGCAAGGATGCCGCCAAGGAGTACTTCCGTCAGAATCCCGAGGATGCCGATTTGCTGGAGAAGAACGTCCGTGAGAACTTCCATAAGCTCATGGGCGCACAGTCCCGCATTGCCGCCAAGGCGGCAGGCCGCGCCGTGGATGTGTCCGCTGACGACTTCGACGACGAATGAAAATCAAACGCATAGAAGCATCGAAATACGTGCAGGAGCGTGTGCTGGTGTATCCGGAGGAGGGTGACCCCCTCCGGATCACACGAGCCGAGCTCCTGCAATTTGGCTTACATCAGGGTATGGACTTACCACCTGAACTTGTGGTAGAATTGGAAGAGTCCTACAAACGCTCCTCCCTCCGCGCCAAGGGTGCACAGCTTGCCTCCGGCAGAATGCTCTCGAAAAAAGAGCTGCGGGAGAAACTGGTGCGTAAAGGCGCAGGGGAAGAAGAGGCTCAGGACATTGCCCTGTGGCTTGAAGAGCTGGGTGCGGTGGACGAAGAGGCCTATGCAGGCATCTTGGTGCGCCACTATACCGCTGCCCACTACGGGAAAAAGCGCATTGTGCAGGAGCTGCAGCGCCGCGGCATCCCCCGTGAGCTGATGGAAGAAGCGCTGGCACAGCTGCCCCAGCCCCGCGAAGCCATCGAGGGCTATATTGCTGCCAAATATAAAGGCCGCAGCCTCGATTTTGATGAGCGGCGAAAGCTGGGGAATACCCTGCTGCGCCGTGGATTTGACTGGCATGATATTCGCCCCGTGCTGAACGCACTGGGCGAGGAGATCGAAGAATAGAAAAGAGTGTGGATATGAAGGTTTCGTTTATTCCTCTTGGCTGCGCCAAGAACCTTGTGAATATGGAGCAGATGATGGCCTTGTGCCGCGACGCGGGCATGGAGCTGCAGCAGCACCAGTCCGGCGCTGATGTGGTGGTCATCAACACCTGCGGTTTTATCGACAGCGCCAAAAGTGAGGCCATCGACACCATTTTGCAGGTGGCAGAGTTGAAAGATGCCGGTGAGGTGGGCAAGATCCTTGTGACGGGCTGCCTCTCCCAACGCTATAAGAACGAGATCCTCACGGAACTTCCCGAGGTGGACGGCGTTCTCGGCACCGGCAGCTACAGCCGCATTGTAGAGGCCGTCAACGCCGTGGCAGCAGGGGAGACCCCCTCTTATTTCGACAGCATCCACGCCCCTGTGGAGGAGCTGCCTCGTGTGGTGACCACCCCTAAGCATTACGCCTTTTTGCGCATTGCCGAGGGCTGCGACAACCACTGCGCCTACTGCATCATCCCTTCTCTTCGCGGCAAATACCGTTCCCGCAAGATGGAGGATGTCCTCGCCGAGGCACAGCAGCTTGCCGACAGCGGCGTGAAGGAGATCATCGTCATCGCACAGGACATCACCCGCTACGGTATCGACCTGTATGGTGAGCGCAAGCTCCCTGCGCTGCTCCGTGAGCTGTGCAAGATGTCCTTCCACTGGGTGCGCCTCCACTATCTCTATCCCGATGAGTTCACCGAGGAGCTGATCGACACCATCGCCGAGGAGGAGAAGATCCTCAAGTATCTGGACATTCCCATTCAGCACTGCAATGACCACGTGCTGAAGGCCATGAATCGCCGCGGCGATAAGACGGAGCTGATGGCGCTGTTTGACACCCTCCGTCAGCGTATCCCCGGTTTGGTGCTGCGTACCAGTTTGATCACCGGCCTGCCCTACGAGGATGAGGCCGCCTTTGATGAGCTGTGCGCGTTCCTTTCCGAGGTGTGCATCGAGCGCGCCGGCGTGTTCCCCTACTCTCCCGAGGAGGGTACTGCCGCTGCCAAGATGCCGGAGCGTGTGGACACCGCCGAGGCAGAGCGCCGCGCCGAACTGGTGGTGGATGTCCAGTCCCGCGTCATGGATGCCTTCAACGACAGCCGCATGGGCGAAGTGGTGGAGGTGCTGTGCGAGGGCTTCGACGGGCAGTCCATGAGCTATGTGGGTCGCAGCTACGCCGAGAGCCCCGATATTGATGGTCGTATTTACTTCTCTGCTGAGGAGGATGTTGACCCCGGTCAGTTTGTTTTTGTCCGTATTACCGATGTGATGGACGGCGAGCTGATGGGCGTAATGGAGGAATAAAAATGCCGAAAAATACTGCAAATTATCTGACCATTGCCCGCGTGGTGATGATCCCTATCTTTTTGGTGCTGATGTATCTCGATTTCCCCGGCAGCCGCTATTGGGCACTGGGTGTCTATATCGTGGCCTGCCTCACCGATTGGGTGGACGGCTACATCGCCCGCCACTACAATCAGGTGTCGGATTTCGGTAAGTTTATGGACCCTCTGGCTGACAAGTGCTTGGTCATGGCGGCCCTGTGCTGTTTCGTGGCAGAGGGCAGCATGGCGGCATGGATCTTGGCTGTGGTGCTGGTCCGTGAGTTCGCCGTTTCCGGTATG
>JAZQMH010000217.1:0-4686 GCA_045543255.1 Vescimonas sp. | reverse complement strand
GCGAAGTCGATGACGGTGGTGGTGCCGCCGCGGAGGGCGGCGCGGGAGCCGGAATAGAAATCATCGGCGGTGGTGGTGTTGCACACATCCAAATCGCAATGGGTATGGGCATCGATGAAGCCGGGCAGCAGCAGCTTCCCGCTGCAATCCACCACCTCGTCGGCGCTCTCCTCAATTTCGGGGGCGACGCGGATGATTTTCTCGCCCTCTGTCAGCACATCGGCGCGGAAGGCGGCGCTGCCGTTGACCACCGTGCCGCCACGGAATAATCGTTTCATAGTTGTACCCTCCTCTTGCTCAAAAATGGGGTATAGTAACTCACTTTGCATTATAGCATCCTTTGTCTTTTTCGTAAAGCACAAGCCCTCCGTGGAAAAAACCAAAATTCTTAAAAATTTTTCGTCAAAAAAGAGGGTTTTCAAAATTTACTTGGTATATATACTACGGAGCGAAATTTGGGAAAGGAGGACGAGCCATGCAGTTTTCGCAAAATTTCTTGGACGAGCTGACAGCGCGGTGCGACATCGCCGATGTGGTCGGCAGTTATGTAAACTTAACGCCTAAGGGCGGCAACCAGTTTGGCCTGTGTCCTTTCCACAATGAAAAGACGCCCTCGTTCTCCGTCAACACAGGCAAGCAGATTTATTACTGCTTCGGCTGCCATAAGGGCGGCGGGGTCATCAACTTCATTATGGAGGTGGAAAACCTGTCCTTCCCCGAGGCGGTGGAGTTCCTCGCCAAGCGGGCGGGCATGGAAGTGCCACAGAGCGACCGCCGCGATGAAAATGCCGAGCGGCAGCGCAAGCGCTTGCTGCAGCTGAATAAGGAAGCGGCGCGGTGGTACTACGAGGTGCTGCTGTCCGAGGAGGGCAAGGCTGTCCGCGACTACCTCGAAAAGCGGCGGATTTCCCGCAAGGTGGCGGTGAACTTCGGCATGGGCGCTGCCCCCAACGCGTGGGATAGGCTGCTGCAGGAGATGACGCGGCGGGAATATAGTAAGCAAGAACTCCTCGCGGCGGGCTTGATTGTCGCCAATAAAAATGGCGGTTTTTACGATAAGTTCCGCAATCGCTTGATGCTGCCTGTCCTCGACCATCGGGGCGAGGTGGTGGGCTTTGGCAGCCGCGTCATTGATAACTCCGAGCCTAAGTACATGAATACCACGGAGACGCCCGTGTATCATAAGCGGCAGGTGCTCTATGGCTTGCACCTTGCCAAAAAGACGAAGCGGCCCAACATCATCGTCTGCGAGGGTAACTTAGATGTGGTGACGCTGCACCAAGCGGGCTTTGATAACGCTGTGGCCTCCATGGGTACGGCGCTGACGGTGGAGCAGACGCGGCTACTGAGCCGCTTTACCAAGGAATTGGTGCTCTGCTACGACAACGACGGGGCAGGACAGCAGGCCACAGAGCGGGCTTTGCAATTGCTCAACAACTCCGAGTTCACGGTGAAGGTCTTGAAGCTGCCCAAGGCCATGGTGGACGGACAGCTGAAAAAGCAGGACGCCGATGATTTTATTAAGAATCACGGGGCGGCGGCCTTTGAAAATCTCCTCTCGGGCAGCGGCAGCGGCATCGAGTTCCGCATGGCGCAGATAGCATCCCAGTTCGACTTGACGGACGACCGCGGGAAGGTGGAGTATACCGCCGCCATCACCCCTGTGCTGGCAGCTCTCAGCGGCGCGGTGGAGCGGGATGTGTACGCCGTGCGGGCAGCCGAGGCGGCAGGCATCTCCCCCGAGGCCATGAAGGCGGAGGTAGAGCGTGCGCGGAAAAAGCTCGGCTATCAGCAGAAAAAGCAGCGGGAGCGGCGGGAGCTGAATCCCACGCTGTCGGTGCAGCCCACACAGCGGGGACTGCGGTACAGTAATCCCCGCAGCGCCATGGCGGAGGAGGGGCTTATCCGATTGCTGCACTTGGATGCCACCATTTTTGGCGACACGCCGCCGCTAACGCAGGGGGAGTTCTCCAATGAATTACTGGGACGCATCTTCTTCCTGCTGTGGGAATATCGGGGTAGTCCCCACCCGCTGAACGGACTTGCAGGGCAGCTGTCGGGGGAGGAGATGAGTCATCTCACGGCGATCCTGCAAAAACCCGAATCTACCGCCAATGCCCAAAAGGCAATGGCAGATTATATCGCCACCATCAAACACGAGGTGGAAAAGCGCACGGGCGGCGAGATCGATCCGCTGGTGCAGGCTATGGAAAGAAATAAAGCGAAAAAAGGATATGGAGGAAAGTGAACATGAGCGAAAAGGTCAACGAGAACCTGACCCCTGAGGAGCTGGAGCAGATGGCAAACGCCCTGCTGGAGGAGAACGCCCCCGCAGCGGAGAAGAAGGAGGAGAAGAAGTCCTCCAAGGGCAAGCTGGATGACAAGACCATCGAGAAGCTCCCCGCCGCCGCTCTCATTATGGCAAACGAAAAGCTCCGCGATTTGCTCAATCGCGGTAAGAAGAAGGGTCGTCTCGATTCTTCCGAGATCAGCGAAGTGGTGGACGAGATGGATCTGGGCAGCGAGGCCATGGATCAGGTCTACGACTCTTTGGAAGCTCTCGGCATCGAGGTAGGTGTGGAGGAGTTCTTGGTGGGCATCAATGATGATATTGAGCCTCCCATGAGCGAGATCGCCGAGATCGAGGAGGAGGAGCTGGTCGATCCCAACACGCTGGTGGACAGCTTCAGCATCGATGACCCCGTCCGCATGTACCTCAAGGAGATCGGTCGTGTGCCGTTGCTGACGGCTGACGAGGAGGTGGCACTGGCTACCGCCATGTCCGCAGGCCGTGAGGCACAGGAGCGCATGGAGGAGGCCGAGGAAGAGGGCGAGACCATCCCCGAAGAGGAGATGCCCGCACTGAAGGCCGCCATTAAGGAGGGCACTAAGGCAAAGCAGGCGCTGGCTGAGGCCAACCTCCGACTGGTGGTGTCCATCGCCAAGCGCTATGTGGGTCGCGGTATGCTGTTCCTCGACCTCATTCAGGAGGGTAACTTGGGTCTTATTAAGGCCGTGGAGAAGTTCGACTACACCAAGGGCTACAAGTTCTCCACCTACGCTACGTGGTGGATCCGTCAGGCCATTACCCGCGCCATCGCCGATCAGGCACGTACCATCCGTATCCCCGTACATATGGTGGAGACCATCAATAAGGTGATCCGCGTCAGCCGTCAGCTGCTGCAGCAGCTGGGTCACGGTCCCTCCCCCGAGGAGATCAGCGAGCACATGGGTATGCCCGTGGATAAGGTCCGCGAGATCCTGAAGATCGCACAGGAGCCCGTCTCTCTTGAGACCCCCATCGGTGAGGAGGAGGACAGCCATCTGGGCGACTTCATCCCCGACGAGGGCGCATCCGAGCCCAGCGAGGCCGCCTCCTTCACCCTCTTGAAGGAGCAGTTGGTGGACGTGCTGTCCACCCTGACTCCCCGTGAGGAGAAGGTACTGAAGCTCCGCTTCGGTATCGAGGACGGCCGCACCCGTACGCTGGAGGAAGTGGGCAAGGAGTTCAACGTGACCCGTGAGCGCATCCGCCAGATCGAGGCCAAGGCGCTGCGCAAGCTGCGTCACCCCTCCCGCAGCAAGAAGCTGAAGGACTTCCTGAACTAAGAGGTATCGCCATGATCCTTGATTTTGAAAAGATGGCTCCCGTATCCGTGGAGCATTTCAAGGGTGGCGAGGGCACACTGGGCCTTCGCAAGTTCGACGATCCCGCCATGGGCGCAGTGGTGCGTCTGACGCTGCCTCCCCATACCTCCATTGGCCTCCACACCCACGAGGGCAACTGCGAGGTGGTATATGTCCTCGCGGGAGACGGTGAGTGTCTCTACGATGACACCTGCTACCCTGTGCACAGCGGCATGGTGGTCTATTGCCCCGAGCATCACAGCCACGCCATCCGCAACACGGGTGATGAGAGCATGGAGCTGCTCGGCGTGCTGCCCAACAGCGGAACATAAAAGTGAAATCCCTCCCCAGCTGCAACGGCTCGGGAGGGATTTTTTCGCTATTTATGAAGAAACTGGAAACTTTTGCGTCTGCAGCAGCGTCTAATCAAATAAGGATTGACAGGTGTACCACTGCGTACTATAATCAAGCCACTGTATTAATTGTGTTAATACACTAGGAATTTTATCGATCTGTGACGGAGGTATCAGCATGAAGAAAAAAACGATCCTTCTTATTGTCTGCGCCGTGGCGGTGCTGGGCGTGGCAACTTTCTTCATCTGGCGCTATTTGCATGGCGGCACCGATGACGGAAGCGGCGTATACGTCCAGAACGTGGCGGAATTGAACATGTACTCTACCCCCTCCACCACGCTGTTCGCAGGCGTGGTACAGTCTCAGGAGAGCGTCCATGTTGACCCCCAGAGCGGCAAAAAGGTGGCCACGCTTCTGGTAAAAGAGGGCGATACCGTCACGGAGGGACAGCCCTTGTTCCGCTATGACACCGACGCCATCAAGCTGGACATTCAGCAGGCGGAGCTGGATCTGGAGCTGAGCCAGCAGAACATCGAGCGACTGGAAGAGGAGATCGAGGAGCTGGCACCCTACGCCAACAAGAATACCCCCGAAGGACAGGTGAACGCCGCCCGCATCCAACAGTTGGAAGTGGAGATCGCCACCCGGGAATACGAGCAGAAGCAGAAGAAAAACGAGCTGGCCCGCCTGAAGGCCTCGCTGACG
>JAZQMH010000216.1:0-4484 GCA_045543255.1 Vescimonas sp. | reverse complement strand
CGCTGATAATACATATTGGACGTATACAGTGCCGCGGCGGGATTGTGTGCCAGCACGCGATCCTTGGTGACCACGTTGGTGCAAAGAGCGTTGGCGTGCTTAATAAACAAGCTGTCGTGACCCACGCACAGACCCATAATGAGGTTCAGCTCCGTACCTGCATCGTTCAAAAGCTCCGCCTGCAGTACGGGGTTGCACATATTGGCGCCCACGGCGTCGCACTCGGGAGGAATACCGATCTCCGTCTTAAGGGTCGCGCCGCACTTACACACCACGCCGTAGACCTCAAAACCATTGAGGCGCAGGATCTTCGTCAAGGTGCGGGACTCCTCAATGAGACCGAGGCAGGTGGCAATGCCGATCTTCTTCACACCCAGCTTGTGGGCGAACTGAATGACCTCCTCCACGCGGGTACGCTTGCCGTAACCCTCGTACTCCACCTGTGCCGCCGTCACGGCAATGCGGTTGTCCTCCTCGCTCTTGAGGGCATCCATGGCGCGCTTGTAGGTATCAGGGTTCATATTGGTGGTCAAACAGAACTCGGGATACTTGCTGTTCTGATAATGGCAGTGATACACATGGCAGTCCACACAGGAAAGACAGGGCTTCTTCTCTTCCATTTTTCGATTCCTCCATTTTTCTCGCGCCAAAGGCGTTGTATTTCTTCTTCGATTGTAGTACTTTCCTTCCCTAAAGTCAACCGACCGAAAGGGCAAAAGAGCCGCCCCGCGGGCGGCTCTTTTCAACCTTTAGTGCAATGTTTACTTGCCAAACTCCTGCACGACCTCTTTCAGCAATGCGCGGACTTCCAAATGCTGGGGACACACGCCCTCGCAGGCGCCGCATTCGATGCAGTCCTGTGCGCTGACACCGCTGCGTTTACCCATTTCTTGATAGTAACCCGCCAAGCCCATGTCGTTAAAGAGCTTCTTACCGTTGAGGCACATGAAATAGTCGGGGATGGACAGCTTCTGAGGGCACACCGACACGCAGTAGCGGCAGCCTGTGCAGGGGATAGCGCCCATGTCGCGGAACACGCCGCACACCTTCTCCACTGCGGAGAGCTCCGCTTCATTCAAAGGCTTACAATCCTGCATAAAGCTGAGGTTATCCTCCATCTGGGCCAAGCTGCTCATACCCGAAAGCACCATCATCACGCCCTCCTGCATGGCGGCGAAACGGATGGCATAGCTGGCGTTGCTGCCGCTGCCTACGGCATCGAAGGCCTTCTGCGCCTCCTCGGGCAGATTCATCAGCGCGCCGCCCTTTACAGGCTCCATGACGATGACGGGCTTTCCGTGCTTGCGGCACACCTCCAAGCACTTGCGGCCCTCCACCATGGGGTCATCGAAGTCCACATAATTAATCTGCAGCTGCACCACTTCCACCTGCGGGTACTCCGTCAAAATCTGATCCAGCACCGCCGCCTTATCGTGGAAAGAGATGCCCAAGTGCTTCACGCGGCCCTCGGCAATGAACTCCATGGCCGTCTCATAGGCGCGGCACTTCTTGTATTTTTCAAAGAACTCCGCATCCTGTGCGTGCATGAAATAGAAGTCGAAATACGCCACGCCGCAGGCTTCCAGCTGCTTTTCAAAGAGGGGGCGAATGTCCTCATTCTTCTCAAAGTGGAAGGTGGTCAGCTTATCCGTCAGCACGAAGCGCTCGCGGGGATAACGAGAGGCCAAACACTCCCGCACCGCGATCTCACTCTTGCCGTCCAAGTAGCCGTGGGCCGTGTCAAAATAGTTAAAGCCCGCCTCCATAAAGGCGTCCACCATCTTGCACATCTCGGCATTGTCCACCTGTCCGTCCTTCATGGGCAGACGCATACAGCCAAAGCCGAAATTCTTCTTGATGTTCTCAAAACGCATGGTTTTTCCTCCTCACTGCGCCACCACAGCACAGGTCTTGATTCCATAGTAGGCAAAGCACACCGCCGCCTCGCTGTCAATGCGCTCACCGCACACCACAATGGGCACTGCGGGGGGACAACCCACCGAGGCCGCCGCCAGCACACGCCCAACGCTCTCCTCCACCGTTACCGTCTCACTGGGGGACAGCATGGCCTCCCGCACCGACATCACGGCAGCGCAGGCATGGAACACAGGGGGCAACTCCTCAATGGCCTCCTGTTTGGGGACGGCACACAGCACATTTTCCAATCGCTGCAAGCCCTCCTCTCCCAATTCGGGGGTCAGCATCAGCACCACAAAGTCGCGGTCAGCGAACTCGCAGACGATGTTTTCTTTCTCCAGCACCGCCGCCAATTCTTCGCCTGTGTAGCCGTAGCCCTTCGCCGCAATGGTCACCTTCATGGGTTCATCCCCCTGTAAGGTGTACCCCTGCGCCGCCAAGCGCTCTTTCAATGCCTGCACCTTCTCGGCAAAGGCTGCCAACTTCTCCCTATAGCCATCTGCCAAGTACTGGTTGGCAGCATCCAGCGACTCCATAATGAGATAGGAAGGGCTGGTAGAGCCAAAGAGCTGCAAGGCGTTTTTACACTGGGGCGCAAACGCCTCGGCTACGTGCAAATACGCGCCGCCCGTCAGCACGGGGAATGTCTTGTGGGCAGAGTCGCAGCACAGATCCACCCCCAAATCCATGGGATGGCGGGAGGGCTGCAAAAACTTCAAATACGCCCCGTGGGCATTGTCCACCACCAGCAGCACGCCGTAGCGATGGCAAACCTCGGCAATGGCGGCAATGTCCGCCACATTCCCCAAATAGTCGGGGCTGGTCAAGTAGACCGCCGTGGGCTTCTCCGACATAGCAGACAGCCGCGCCGCCACATCCTCGGCGCTCACCTTGCAGGAGAGATAGCTCTCCCCCTCTCGGGGCAGCAGCCATTCCACATCCATATCCAGCAGCGCCACGGCGCTCAAGAAGGTCTTGTGGGCGTTTCGTCCCGCCAAGATGCGGGGTCGCTTTCCCTGCTTTTTGGCGTGGAGCGCCACCAAATAGAGCATGGCGCGGATACACTGGGAGCTGCCTTCCGTAGAATAGAAGGTAGGCACGCCAAAGAGGGCGCTTGCATTCGCCTCGCTCTCGCGGATAATGCCCTCCGCCTCATAGAGGCTGTCCGCCCCGTCGATTTCCGTAATGTCCCACTGCTCTACACCGAGAAACCCACTGCCCTTATGTCCAGGCATATGAAGCCGCAACGCATCACTCTCCGCGTATCGGCGAGCAAAATCACAAATGGGCGTATTCATACTCATTCACCGAGGGCGCGGTGGATGGCCACCATAATGGCGCACTCCATTCTCTTGCGGAACAGCTTGCAGCCGTACTCATACACGCCCGTCACGCTGCCCGTGGAGTGGTAGGCATTGGCGGCGCAGCCACCGGAGCAATAGAGCCGTGCCCAGCAGTCGCGGCACTCAGGATGGGCATACACGTTGCAGGCGGCAAACTCACTCTGAATTGCCGTATTGGTCACGCCGTCCCAAATATTGCCCAGCAGGAACTTTTCATCGCCCACAAACTGATGGCAGGGGTACAGGTCACCCCAAGGGGTCACCGCCATGTACTCCGTGCCGCTGCCGCAACCCGAAATACGCTTATAGATGCAAGGGCCGCCCGTCAGGTCGATCATGTAGTGATAGAAGGTAAAGGGCTTGCCCGCCTTATCACGCTCCAGCATCAGCTCTGCCAGCTTCTCGTACTGCTCCATCACGATGGGAAGATCTTCCTCCGTCAGTTCCGAGGGGTCGCCGGGGGCGCATACCACAGGCTCCATGCTCAGCTCCGTAAAGCCCAGATCCAGCATCTGCTGAATGTCCTTCAAGAAATCGGGGTTGGCATGGGTGAAGGTACCGCGCATGTAGTAGTTCTTCCCCTCGCGTGCCTCCACCAACTTCTGGAATTTAGGCACGATCCGCTCCCAACTGCCGTTGCCTGCATAGTCCACGCGGAAACGGTCGTGGATCTCCTTGCGCCCGTCGAGACTCAGCACCACATTGCTGCACTCGCGGTTGGCAAAATCGATCACATCGTCATCGATCTGCAAGCCGTTGGTGGTGAGGGTAAAGCGGAAATTCTTATGTTTCTCCTTCTCAATGGAGCGGGCGTAGGCCACCAAGTCCTTCACCACTTGGAAGTTCATCAGCGGCTCACCGCCGAAGAAGTCCACCTCCAAGTTGCGGCGGCTGCCGGAGTTCTCCACAAGGAAATCCAGCGCGCGCTTACCCACCTCAAAGCTCATGACGGCACGCTCGCCGTGGTACTTGCCCTGACTTGCAAAACAGTAAGAGCAGTTGAGGTTGCAGGTATGGGCCACATGGAGGCACAATGCCTTCACCACACCCGCCGTCTTTTCCTTCAGCTGCCCCGCCATGGGCTCGAAGGTATCGGGGGCAAAGAGCTTCCCCGCCTCCTTCAAGGCAACCACTTGGGCATAGCACTCCTTAAGGTCAGCCTCCGTAATGTCCTCACGATTGCCGTATTTTTCCTTCATGGCGGCGAGGATCTCCTCCTCTGTA
>JAZQMH010000215.1:0-3035 GCA_045543255.1 Vescimonas sp. | reverse complement strand
AAGGCCCGTAATTGTGATGTGGTGCTGTGCGACACAGCAGGCCGCCTCCACAACAAGCAGAACCTGATGAATGAGTTGGCCAAGATGCGCAAGATCATCGACCGCGAGGCTCCCGACAGCGACCGCGAGACGCTGCTGGTGCTGGATGCCACCACGGGACAGAACGGCCTCATTCAGGCCCGCCAGTTCAAGGAGACGGCAGGTCTGACCGGCATCATCCTCACCAAGCTGGACGGCACCGCCAAGGGCGGCATCGTCATCGCCATTGCACAGGAGCTGGGTGTGCCGGTGAAGTTCGTGGGTCTGGGCGAGGGTATCGACGATCTCAAGCCCTTCGACGCTGCGGAATTCGTGGCCGATATGATCGGATGAGGTGTGGAATATGAGAGCCGACGGAAGAAAATTCAATGAACTGCGTCCCATTACGGTGACGCCCAACTTTACCAAGTTTGCCGAGGGCAGCGTCCTGATCACCTGCGGTGACACCATGGTGCTGTGTACTGCCTCGGTGGAAAACCGCGTGCCGCCCCATGTGCGCCCCGGTCACGGCTGGGCCACGGCGGAGTACCCCATGCTGCCCCGTGCCAACCGCGAGCGCAGCCGCCGCGATGTGGACAAGCTGAAGCTGTCGGGCCGCAGCGCCGAGATTCAGCGCCTTATTGGCCGCAGCCCCCGCGCCGCCGTGGATATGTCCCTCTTGGGTGAGCATACCATCACCATCGACTGCGATGTGCTGCAGGGCGATGGCGGCACCCGTACCGCCTCTGTTACCGGTGGCTTTATCGCGCTGGCTCTCGCCTGCCGCACGCTGGTGGAGGAGGGCTACATTGGCCGCATGCCCTTGAAGCACTATGTAGCAGGTATCAGCGCAGGTATCGTGGACGATACCGCTATGCTGGACTTGCAGTACAGCGAGGACAGCCGCGCACAGGTGGATCTCAACTGCATTATGAACGAGCTGGGCGAGATCATTGAGGTGCAGGGCACCGGCGAAGGCCGCGCCTTCACCGTTGCCGAGCAGCAGGAGCTGCTGACCCTCTGCGCCAAGGGCAACCGCGAACTGATCGCAAAACAGAAAGAAATCGTAGGTGACATTTTCCGATGAGCCAGATTTTAGAGGTGCTGATGCTGGTGCTGTTCGGCCTTTCCTGGCCCTTCAACATCTTAAAGTCCATCCGTTCCCGCACGGCGAAGGGCAAGACCCTGACGTTCCACTTTTTCATCATTGTGGGCTATATCTGCGGTCTTGCCAGTAAGTTCGTCAGCGGCAACATGAGCTATGTGGTGTATTTTTACATTGTGGACATCGTCTTGGTGACCACCGACCTTATTTTGACCATCCGCAACATCCGTTTGGACAAGGTTCGTGACAGGGAGGCAGCGGCCTCCTGAGAAAGGAGCAGCGTCTATGGAGTGTCCCTATTGTAAGAAAGAAATGGCGAAGGGGAAAATCCCCGCAGGACGAAACAGCGTCTGCTGGTATCCTGAAGAGAATCCTGTAGTAGGATGGATTTCAGAAGCAGATGATGGCGTTGTTGTGTTGGCTGAAGTAGGTCTTTTCAGTGCCGCTATGGCTGAGTCCTACTACTGCAAAGACTGTAAGATAGTTATTACGCCCGTCCCCGAGAAGCAAGAGACCACCATGGACAAGTTAAAGAAGAAGTGGAACGACATCTCCGACAAGATGGAGGCCGCTTCCGAGGCGCGGCAGGCGCGACAGGAAGAGGAAAGAAAAGAGAAACAGCGAGAAAAACGGGGCAAAAAAGACCCGTGGGAGAGGTAAACGTATGAAACTGGTACTTGCTTCCCAAAACAAGGGAAAATTAAAAGAAATGCAGGCCATCTTAGGGGAACTGGGCATCGAAGTGGTGCTCCAGTCGGAACTGGGACTGGCTGTGGATGTAGAGGAGACCGGCACTACCTTCGCCGAGAACGCCACCTTGAAGGCCAAGGCCGTCATGGAGGCCAGCGGCCTGCCTGCCATCGCCGACGACTCGGGACTGTGCGTGGACTGGTTGCAGGGTGCTCCCGGCATCTATTCCGCCCGCTACGGCGGCGTGGACAGCGATGAAGAGCGCAATCAGCTGCTGCTCAGCAACATGAAGGGGGCGCTGGATCGTTCCGCCCACTTCCATGCCGACATCGTCTGCTGCTTCCCCAACGGGGATATTTTGAACACCGCAGGGGATATTTTTGGCACTATCGCCTACGCGCCCAACGGCGAGGGCGGCTTTGGCTACGATCCCATCTTCTTTGTGCCTTCTCTTCGCAAGACGCTGGCACAAGTCCCCGCCGAGGATAAAAACGCAATTTCTCACCGCGGCAACGCACTGCGTGCCATGGCGGTGAAACTGAAAGAATATATGGAGAATCATTGAGTATGGAACTGACCAGTAAACAAAGAGCGCAGCTGCGCGGCATGGCCGCCACCATGGACACCATCCTCCATGTGGGTAAGGACGGCATCAGCGACAATTTGATCAAGCAGGCAGACGATGCCTTGGAGGCACGTGAGCTTATTAAGGGCCGCGTGTTGGAGAATTCTATGTACACCGCCCGCGAGGCCGCCGAGGAGCTGTCCGTTGCTACCCGCAGCGAGGTGGTGCAGGTCATCGGCAGCAAGTTTGTCCTCTTCCGCTATCAGCACAAGAAGGATAAGCGTAAGATCGAGCCTGTGAAGGCCAAGAAGGCATGAGAATCGGTATTTTCGGCGGTACGTTCAACCCGCCCCATAGGGGTCATGTGACCATGGCCCGCGCCGCTGTGGAGCAGCTTTCCCTTGATAAGCTGCTGGTGACCCCCGCAGGCATCCCGCCCCACAAGCAGCTGCCCGAGGGCAGCGCCAGCAATGAACAGCGTTATGAGATGGCGGTTTTGTTGGCGGGCGCAGTAGGGAAGTGCGCCGTGGCAGACGACCGGGAACTGCGCCGCGAAGGGAAGAGCTACACTGTTGATACCCTGAAGCAGCTGAAAGCCATGTTCCCGGATGATGAACTGTATCTGATCATGGGGACGGATATGTTCCTGTCTCTGCA
>JAZQMH010000214.1:0-3376 GCA_045543255.1 Vescimonas sp. | reverse complement strand
CATCCAGTTAAAAACTGGAGTGGCGCCGCTTGCGCTGCGCCACTCCGCTTAAAACTCAATATTTCCTACTAGGGGTGTTTTTTGTACTGTCCGTATATTTTGGGGCAGTACACAGTGGGCGGGAGTTTTTTCATCTTAATGGGGAAATCTTACTTGTGGAAGTAGAGAATGCCCAGCGTGCGGGGACCGCAGTGGCAGGAGATGGTGCAGCCGGCGCGGTTGCAGATCACTTCCTCAAAGGGCTGGTACTTCTTCACCTCGTCCACCACGGCCTGCACCTCTTCCTCGGTGAAGCCGCCGGAGTTGGTGACGAAGATGCGGCGGGTGTCGATGTCATCACGGCCCTCAAGGCGCTCCTTCACGTACTGCAGCAGGCACTTGTTGTAGGCGCCGCGGTACTTCTTACCAACGCCCATCTTTCCATCCTTCACCTGAATACAGGGACGCAGGCTCAGCATGTTGGCACCCAGCGCTGCCACAGCGGAGCAGCGGCCGCCCTTGCGCAGGTAGTCAAGGCGCTCCACCAGGAAGCTGACATCCAGCTTCTCACGGCGCTCGTTGAGATACTGCTGGATCTTGGCGCCGGTCATGCCCTCTTCCTTTGCCATCTCAGCGCCCTCAAGAGCCAGCAGAGACATACCGGTAGAGAGAGTCTTGGTATCCACGGGATACACACCGTCCACCTCGGTGGAGGCGAGGCAGGCGTTCTGATAGCAGGCGGACATCTCGGCGGAGATGTGCAGATGCACCACCTCGTCGGAAACCTCACGCTTCTTGCCAAAGACCTTGATATAGTCATACTCGGACACAGCGGCAGTAGAGCACATGTCGCCGCCATTATCCACATGGGCGTAGATCTCATCGGGGGTGATATCCACGCCGTCGATGAGGGAAACGCCGTCCTTTACCACATACAGATTCACGATATCAATGCCGTACTGCTCTGCAAGAGCGGCGGGCAGATCGCAGGTGCTGTCAGCGGAAATCTTAATTTTCATCAGTTTTAAGTCCTCGTTTTTCCTAAAAATTAAACTTTTTCCATCAACTTAACAGATTAATGATACCACATAGAAGGTATGATTTCAATAAAAACTTTCTTGCGCCCTATCTTGTGCCAAGCCGCGGCATCTGATAAAATAAGGTCAAGAATCAAGGAGGTGCCCTATGACCTACGAAGAACTGCGAAATAATGAAGAGGTGCGCGCCCTTATTAAGCGGGGCAACGACATTCTCGGTATGCTGGGCTATACTGACCATTCCGCGGCTCACTGCGCCTTGGTGGCGGAGCGGGCAGCCGAGATTTTGGCGGCTTTCGGCTACGATGAGCATCGGCAGGAGCTGGTGAAGATGGCGGGATTCCTCCACGACATCGGCAACGCCGTCAATCGTAAGAACCATGCCGAGTACGGCGCGCTGCTGGCTTGGGACATCCTCTCCAAGACCGATCTGCCTCTCATCGACCGCGTGACGGTGATGACGGCGGTAGCCAACCACGACGAATCTACAGGCGGCGCGGTGGACGATATTTCTGCTGCGCTCATTATCGCCGACAAGACGGACGTGCGCCGCAACCGCGTCCGCAGCACCGATATGAGTACCTTTGACATCCATGACCGTGTCAATTACGCCGTCACCGACACCCATCTCGACATCGATGTGGAGAAGAAAGAGATTCGCCTCGATTTGCAGGTGGATGAGAGCATCTGCACCATGTTTGATTATTTTGACATCTTCCTCAGCCGTATGCAGATGTCCCGCCGCGCCTGCGATGTGTTGGGTGCTACCTTCAGCCTGACGGTAAACGGCGGCAAGGTGCTGTAAAGGAAAGAAGGCGCTATGTAATGGAAACAGAACAGAAGAAGCTTCGCGAGAATCCCATTGCAAAAATCGGTAATGTCCTCTTGAGATTTTCCCTGAAGTACATGCCCGATGCCAGCATTTTTGCCATTATACTGACGATTTTGACATTTTTGGCGGGAATCCTTGTTACGGATCAAGGCCCGAAGGAAATGCTGGTCAACTGGTACCGCGGCTTTTGGGAACTGCTCACCTTTGCAATGCAGATGACCTTGATCGTAGTAACGGGGTCGGCGGTTGCCAGCTCCCCTCCCATTAAGCGGATCATCAAGGCCATTGCGTCCCTTCCCAACAACGGAAGACAGGCCGTTTGGCTTGTCACAACGGTTTCGATCGTGGTGTCCTATGTGCACTGGGGGTTGTCCTTGATCGTCGGAGCACTGTTGGCCAAGGAAGTGGCCAGATGTCTGTGGAAGCGGCAGATCCCCTTTGAATATGGCCTCATTGCCGCAGGTGGCTATGTTGGGCAGATGACATGGCAGGGACTCCTTTCCTCCTCCATCGGTCTGTCCATTGCCAATCCCGGCCATTTTCTGGAAGCTGAGATCGGCGTGATCCCCATGGCGGCGTATATGGGAAATGGGATGAATCTGTTTGTGACCGTGGCATTGCTGCTGCTTCCTCCGGCCTTCGCCATGTTGATGCATCCCGCCGGTGGCAATGTCTCCCCATTGGAGTTTGATGCCATCCGTGCGATCTCAGAAGAGGAAAAGGCGGCTCCCTGCCGTCCGGAATCCCCCACCGTGGGCGAAAGACTTAACTTTAGCCCCGTTATTTCCGGCGTGATTGGCTTGATGGGCGGAATCTACATCATCTATGCCTTTGTGACCAAAGGCTTTTCTGCGCTGGATATTAACTTTGTAAACTTCATTTTCTTTATTTTGGGCATCCTGCTCCACGGGAACGTCGCCAATTATATTCGCGCGGTGACAGACGCAGTCAGCGGCGCCACCGGTATTATTTTCCAGTTCCCTCTGTACGCGGGAATTCAGGGAATGATAAAATACTCCGGTCTTGTGGGGATCCTCTCCTCGGCGATCGTGTCGATCTCCACGCCTGTGACCTTTTATTTCTGGACGTTCCTATCTGCGGCAATCATCAATATGTTCGTTCCCTCCGGCGGCGGACAGTGGGCCGTACAGGGCCCCATTGCGGTGGCATCGGCAAAAATGATGGATGCAGATGTGATTAAGACCTGTTTAATGGTTGGCTACGGAAACACCTGCACCAATATGTGCCAGCCTTTCTGGGCCATTGCACTCCTCGGAATTACGGGATTGAAAGCGAAGGACATCATGGGCTATTCCACGGCGATCATGCTCTGCGGCGGCTTGATCTTTGTCATTGCGAGCTTTTTGCCGATTTGACTATGAAACGGTTATGAAAATCAAAAAAGCACCCCGCCAACGGCGGAGTGCTTTTTTGGTGCCTCGTCGGGGATTCGAACCCCGGAAGTGCCACTGCTCCGCAGTGACACTTCGTTTTTTCCGCTTCGCTCAATGTGGTGTCCGGGGTTCGA
>JAZQMH010000213.1:0-4314 GCA_045543255.1 Vescimonas sp. | reverse complement strand
CGACTGGGTGGACGGCTACATTGCCCGCCACTACAATCAGGTTTCGGATTTTGGTAAGTTCATGGATCCTCTGGCTGACAAGTGCCAAGTCGGATCGTAGCCATGTCGTTCTGTGAGCCAAGGAGATGAAAAATGATGTTGTCTTCCTAAGACCGCTTGGCCTCCGACTTCGACTGGGTGGACGGCTACATTGCCCGCCACTACAATCAGGTTTCGGATTTTGGTAAGTTCATGGATCCTCTGGCTGACAAGTGCCTGGTCATGGCGGCCCTGTGCTGCTTCGTGGCTGAGGGCAGCATGGCGGCATGGATCCTGGCTGTGGTGCTGGTTCGTGAGTTCGCCGTTTCCGGTATGCGTATGGTGGCCGTGGAGAAGGGCCGCGTCATCGCCGCAGGCTGGTCGGGCAAGGTAAAGACCGCCGCCACCATGGTGTGCATCTGCCTCATTTTGTTCGGCATCCCCCACGTTTTGAACCTCGTTTGTCAGGGTGTGATCCTCGTTACCACCGTCTATTCCGGCGTGGAATATTTTTATCAGAATCTTGACGTGTTTAAGGAAATTTGAGTAAAGTTTGTCACTTGTGCTGTTTTTTCTTTGAAAGATTTTTGAGTATTTGTGTATTTCGGCGATAGACAAGGGCAAAGTTAGCCGTTATAATTGAGCCCAACAAATTCGGAAAGGAGAAAGCAAATGAAGCGTTTGAGCGTCAACATGATGATGATGCAGATGTGCATGCCCATGTGCATGTGCATGCGTCAGCGCGCTCATAACGGTCATATGCTTTCCCAAACCTGCTAACGAGGCGGCATAGGAGTTCTACATCCCTACGCCCTCATAGGTGACTTCAGCAGCGGAGAGTCGTATGACTCCCCGCTGCTTTTGTTTTGCTCAAAAATCAAAAATGAAAAATTTTAAAAGGAGAAAATACAATGAAAACTATCCGTAACATCAAGGCCCTGTTTCTGGCACTGACCCTGATCGCAGCACTGGTACTCTCCGGCTGCGGCGCTGAGAAGAACAGCACCATTCAGATCGCTGTTCCCAACGACACCACCAATGAGGCTCGCGCTCTGCTGCTGCTGGAGGAGAACGGCATCATCAAGCTGAAAGAGGGCGCCGGCATCGTCGCCACCAAGAACGACATTGTGGAGAATCCTTACAACGTGGAGATCGTGGAGGCCGAGGCCGCCCAGCTGCCCAACATCCTGCAGGATGTGGACTACGCGGTCATTAACTCCAACTACGCCATCAACGCAGGCCTCAATCCTGTGGCTGACTCCCTCACCATCGAGGGTTCTTCCTCCGCTTACAGCAACATCCTCGCTGTGAAGGAAGGCAATGAGAACGCCCCCGAGGTGCTGGCCCTGATCGCCGCTCTCGAGAGCAAGGCTGTGGCTGATTTCATCGCTGAGAAGTATGCCGGCGCTGTGGTCAGCACCATTGAAAATCCCGGTGACGGCTACGATGCTTCCGTTGATTACGAGGCTCTGAAGGATGTGACCATCACTGTGGCTGCTTCCCCCACGCCCCACGCTGAGATCCTCGAGGTTGCCAAGGAGCTGCTTGCTGCCAAGGGCGTGACTCTCGAGATCCAGACTTTCAACGATTACGTTGTCCCCAACAATGTGGTGGAGGATGGCACTGTCACCGCCAACTACTTCCAGCACCTGCCCTATCTGGATGACTCCAATGCCCAGAACGGCACCCACATCGTGTCTGTGTCCGCTCCTCACGTGGAGCCCATGGGCCTGTACGGCGGCAAGCAGACTTCCCTCGACGCTATCAAGGGTTAATTTTCAACAGCAAAGGAGCGAGTTCCCGTGATCGAATTACGACACGTCAGCAAGACGTTTGAGACAGCCGGCGGTGCAGTAGACGCCCTTAAGGACGTTTCTCTCACCATTGCCGACGGCGATATTTACGGCATCATCGGTATGTCCGGCGCAGGCAAGAGTACGCTGGTGCGCTGCATGAATTTACTGGAGCGTCCCACGGAGGGCGAAGTGGTGGTCAACGGACAGCGTTTGGACACCATGACCCCCTCCCAGCTGCGGCAGGCGCGGCGGGAGATCACCATGATCTTCCAGCACTTCGATCTGCTGATGCAGCGCAACTGCCTGCAAAACGTTTGTTTCCCCATGGAACTGGCGGGCGTAAGCAAGAAAGAGGCGGTGAAACGGGCTCATGAATTACTGAAGCTGGTGGGCCTGCCCGATAAGGCCAAGGCCTATCCTGCCCAACTCTCCGGCGGTCAGCAGCAGCGTGTGGCCATTGCCCGCGCGCTGGCCACCGACCCCAAGGTGCTGCTGTGTGACGAGGCCACCTCGGCCCTCGATCCCCGCACCACCCAGCAGATCCTGGGCCTTATCCGTGAGATCAACCGCAAGCTGGGCATCACCGTGGTCATCATCACCCATCAGATGAGCGTGGTGAAAGAGGTCTGTAACCATGTCGCCATTCTCGATGGCGGTCAGGTGGCAGAGGAGGGCTTGGTGGCAGCGGTGTTTGCCGCACCCAAGTCCGCCGCAGCCAAGCGTCTGGTGTTCCCCAATGCTGTGGATGAAGAGGTGTCCGACCCCGGTGAGGAGAGCCGCGTGCGCTTGGTGTTCCGCGACTCCAAGACCACGGGTATCCCCTTGGTGGCGCGGCTGGCGGTGGAACACGGTATCCTCTGCAATGTGATCTCCGCCACCACCCAGCGCCTTAGCGAGGAGGTCTACGGCAGCTTGTATCTCGGCATTCCCAAAGAAAAATTGGAGCAGGCCATGGCCTTCTTCGCAACCATTCCCAACGTGCAGGCACAGGAGGTGAGCGAGCATGTATAACGGTCTTTTCAGCGAGCAGTCTATTACGGATCTCGTGCAATCTCTCGAGACGTTTCCCTTCGCCATTTGGGAGACCTTCTATGTGACGGTGCTGGCAACGGTGCTGGCCCTCATCATCGGCTTGCCTTTGGGCGTACTGCTGGTGGTAGGTGAAAAGGACGGCGTACTGCCGCTGCCCGCCCCTATCCTCTCTGCCTTAAACGTGATCATCAATCTCCTCCGCTCTGTGCCCTTCCTCATTTTGATGATCATGGTCTTTCCCCTGTCCCGCCTTCTGATCGGCACCACGGTGGGCACACCCGCCACCGTAGTACCGCTGGTGGTGGCGGCCTTCCCCTTCATCGCCCGCTTGACGGAGACCTCCTTCCGTGAGGTTGACCCCAACGTCATCGAGGCGGCACAGAGCATGGGCGCCAGTCCTCTGCAGATCATCTGTAAGGTGATGATCCCCGAGAGCGTGCCCTCCCTCATTCAGAACGTAACCATCGCCCTCACCACCATCCTCGGCTACTCTGCCATGAGCGGCATTATCGGCGGGGGCGGTCTCGGCAAGATCGCCATCGACTATGGCTATTATCGCTACAAGTACTTGGTGATGATCGTGGCGGTGGTGCTGCTGGTGCTGCTGGTGCAGATTTTCCAGAGTATCGGCACACGCCTCGCCCAGCGCAGCGATAAGCGGCTGAAAAAGTGAGAAAAGGGGCTTCGGCACTTGACAGAAGCGGGAAAGATTGATACAATATGTGCCAATCGAATAGCGCAAAGACCGGAAAGAGTACTTCCCGTGTCGCTGTGTAGAGAGAGGCGGTCGTCGGCTGCAAGCCGCCTTACAGCGTGGGGAGGAAAGTGCGTCCGCGAGCGCGCGGGATGAAGATGCCCGCCGTGTGGCCTGCGTCACAAGTGCCAAAACAAAGCGACAAACGAGAGTGGAACCGCGAGTGATCATCGCCTCTCATGCCTTCGGGCGTGAGAGGCGTTTTTTATTTCGGATACTATATTATAATAATGTATATAAAGGAGAAGCACTATGTACCTGTATAACTCTGCTACCCGTAAAAAGGAAGAATTCAAGACCCATACCCCCGGTCATGTGGAGCTGTATACCTGCGGCCCTACCGTGTACCACTTTGCCCATATCGGTAACCTCCGCTCCTACCTCATGGAGGACGTGCTGGAGAAGTATATGCGCTACGCCGGCTACGATGTCCATCGCGTCATGAACATCACCGACGTGGGCCATCTCACCTCCGATGCCGACGAGGGCGAGGATAAGATGCTCAAGGGCGCCAAGCGCGAGAATAAGTCCGTCATGGATATCGCTAAGTTCTATACCGACGCATTTTTCGCCGACTGCGCCAAGCTGAACATCAAGACCCCCGACGTGGTGGAACCCGCTACCAACTGCATCGAGGAGTATATCCACATCGTCTCCACCCTCATTGAGAAGGAGTATGCCTATCTCGCCGGTGGCAACGTGTATTTCGACTCC
>JAZQMH010000212.1:0-5002 GCA_045543255.1 Vescimonas sp. | reverse complement strand
CTTCTTGGTGAGGATGTGGCTCTTATAAGCATGAGCACGCTTCACCTTGCCGGATTTCGTCAGATTGAAGCGCTTCTTGGCGCCGCTATGGGTCTTCAGTTTAGGCATAGTTGTTGACTCCTTCCTAATTGGTTGCGTAATCGCAATAGATAAACGTTGTTACTTCGCTGCCTTGGGTGCCAGGAAAATAGACATATTCCGGCCTTCCATCTTGGCGGACTTCTCCATGGTGGATACTTCGGCGCACTGCTCGGCGAACTTCTCCAGCAGGGTCTTGCCGATCTCGGTGTGAGCCATCTCACGACCGCGGAAGCGGACGGAAACCTTCACACGGTTGCCATCGGCGAGAAACTTCTGGGCGTTCTTCAGCTTGGTGTTGAAATCACCCACATCAATGCCCGGAGACATACGAATTTCCTTGATCTCCACCACGTGCTGATTCTTCTTGGCTTCCTTTTCGCGCTTGCTCTGTTCAAAGCGGAACTTGCCGTAGTTCATCAGTTTGCACACGGGGGGAACCGCCTGGGGAGAGATCTTCACCAGGTCAAGACCGCGCTCGTCAGCGATATTCAGCGCCTCGTCAGAGGACATGATACCCAGCTGCTCGCCGTCTTCACCGATAAGACGAATCTCACGATCGTTGATCTCCTCGTTCAGTTGATGCATTACCTTGCTAATACCCAAAGCACCTCCATTCAGAAATTAAAAAAACGCGAATGCACACAGCATCCGCGCAGCAACAAAAGCCCACTAAGGCTCCTGAGTAAATCGCTGTTAACCTCTTTGCCAACGCTGGAGGTGAGGCGGATGCACCGACCTTCTTTGTTTTCCTCGAAGATTATACTATACCAATTCAGCAATGTCAACAAGTTTTTTACTTATTTTTTGTGAATACGGCGTATTTTTTCGGGACATACTACCGTTGCACAAATAAAGGAGGTGCCAATCATGGATAATAAGAACAACACCAATACCAACACCAACAATACCAATACCACCAACACCCAGAATCAGAACACCAAGGGCGATAAGAATAAGACCAAGTCCAGCAAGGACTGCCACTAAATACGGCTGAAAACAAGCGCTCTGCCAATCTATGCAGGGCGCTTGTTTTTTGTCTATTTTGGGAGTATAATAGTTAAGTTATGAAATTCTCCCTTGGGAGGCGATCGTGCTATGAATAAAAGTAAACTCTTAGGCCATCTCTTCGCCATCATCACCGTGGTGGTGTGGGGCAGCTGCTTTGTGCTGACGAAGAACCTGCTGGTGGACTATACGCCCATTCAAATTATCCCCCTGCGGATGGGTCTTGCCTACCTCACGCTGTGGGCGCTGCGGCCTAAACTTTTGAAGCTCAACTGGAAGGATGAACTCCTCTTCCTCCTCATCGGTATTACAGGCGGCAGCTTCTACTTCTTCCTGCAAAATACCGCCCTTGACCATACATACGCCGCCAATGTCAGCATTCTCGTGGGTATGAGCCCCCTGCTGACGGTAGTGCTGGCAGCCCTGTTCTCCCGCCGTGGCGAGAAGTTGGGCAAGAAGGTGTATCTCGGCGCGGTGTTCGCCGTGGTGGGCGTGGTGCTGGTGGTGCTGAACGGTCAGCTCTCCTTCCACCTCAGCCCTACAGGCGATTTGCTTGCACTGGCGGCGGCGCTGATGTGGGCGGTGTACTCCATCCTCATTAAGCCCTACACAGAGAAGTACGATAACTTCCTCGTAACACGCCGCGTGTTCTTCTGGGCGTTCCTCACCGCCATCCCCCTGTGCCTCTTCACCGACGGTCTCCCCACTTTGATGCCCCTGTTCACCCAGCCCAAGGTGCTGGTGAGCTGGCTCTTCCTCGGTGTCATGGGCAACGCCGTGTGCTTCGCCATTTGGAACATCGCTTTCAAGGCGCTGGGCGTGGTGGTCACCAACAACTACCTCTACGCCTCCCCCTTCGTGACGGTGTTCGTGGGCTGGCTGCTCCTCCGCGAGCCTATTTCCTTGATGAGCATCATCGGCGCGGTGCTCATTACCGTGGGCGTTATCTTCGCACAAAAAGAATGATGAAAACCTCCCGTCCGTGTAGACGGGAGGTTTTATTTTACAGCTTCACATCACATTCCATGCTCATGACGGCGCGTCCCCCCACCTGCACAGTAACAGCATCGCCCTCCACCTTCAAACGGCTGCGAATCTCGGAAGGACGATTCATGTGCTCACCCTGCACGAACACGTTCTCCTCCCCTGCTTTCACGAGGCCTTGGAGATAGAGGTAGTAGGTCAATGCGCCGTTGGAAGTACCTGTGGCGCACTCCTCGGGGATGTCGTAGAGGGGGGCATAGTTGCTGCAATAGGCGGTGCAATCCTCGCCAAGACAGAACATATGGACACCCGTCACATCGTAGAATTTGCTGAGGTCGGTCACCACGGGGACGTTCTGCACAGCGCGCATCAAGGTCTCATGGTCGCGGACAGGCATCATAATGTCGGCAAGACCTGTGGACACGATCTTGGGCACGAAGCCCTCGGGACGATCTGCCACCGTGAGGCCGTAGGCCTCATAGAGGGCAGACCATTCCGCCTCGGGCAGTTCGCGGAGCAGCACGGGCGGCGCCATATCCATCCACACCGTGTCACCCGAAACGTCGATGGTCAAGTCACCTGCCTTGGTGTGGGCGGTGTGAGCGCCGTCGGCAATCATGTCGAGGGAGCGGAGTAGGGCGAAGGAGGCGATGGTGGCATGACCGCACAGCTCCACCTCCCCTGCGGGGGTGAAGTAGCGGAGGGTCACAGTGCCGTCGGCTTCTTTCTGCACAAAGGCGGTCTCCGAGTGCTTAAACTCTGCGGCGATCTGCTGCATAAGGGCATCACTCAGGGGCGTTTCGGGCAGGGCCACACCTGCTTGGTTACCGCCGAAGATTTGGGCGGAAAAGGCGTCCATCACATAGGCTTTCATTTACGTTACCTCCCTCGTTTTCTTACTTTACAGTATAGCGGCACTCCTCCTCTTTGACAAGGTCTTAATTTGACAACCTCTGCACCTTGGGCTATAATGTGGGGAACATCTGTTAAGAAGAAAGGAGCTTCAATCCAAAATGCTGTCTGAGCGCAGTCTGCTGTCCAATTTCATCCGATTCTCCAGCGCCACCATTGCCTCCCTCATGGTCTTTTCCCTGTATTCCATCGTGGATGGTCTGTTCGTGGCTCGAGGCGTGGGAGAATACGCCATGAGTGCCGTCAATCTGGCCGTGCCCTTCATGAACGCCATGTTCTCCATTGCGCTGCTGTTCGCTGTGGGTACTTCCACCATCATCGCCATCTATTTGGGTGAGGGAAAAGGCGAGAATGCCAACAGCCTCTTTACCCAGAACGCCGTGCTGCTGCTGGTGATGGGCGTGGTGCTGTCGGTGCTGGTCATCGTCTTTCTTGAGCCCTTTGCCCTGCTGCTGGGCGCAGAGGAGATGACGCTGCCCTATGTGAAGGACTACCTGCTGGGTCTTGCACCCTTCGCCTTCTGCTTCATGGTGTCCTACAACATGGAAATTCTGGTGAAAACGGACGGGCATCCCCGCGTGGCGCTGCTGACGGTCATTACGGGCTGCCTCGCCAACTGCGTGCTGGACTATGTAGCCATCTTCCTTTTGGATTGGGGCATCTTCGGCGCAGCTGTGGCAACGGGCGTTTCTCAGCTGCTGACGGTGGTGCTGTATCTGCGCCACTTTATGAGCAAGCGCAGCACCTTCCACTTTACGCGCTTCCGCTTCGATTTCTCCATCTATCGCCGTCTGCTGCCTATCGGCGTGTCCGACAGCTTGACAGAGCTGTGCAACGGCGTGATGATTTTCCTCTTTAACCACACCATTCTCCGCTGCATCGGCGAGCGTGGCTTGGTGAGCTACACCATTATCGCCTACGCCAATACCCTCATTATCAACACCACCATGGGCATCTCCCAAGGCGCACAGCCCCTCATCAGCTTCCACTACGGGCGCAAGGATGAAAGCAGCTGCCGCAAGCTGTTGAAGTACGGCCTTATTTCCGCCGCAGCGGTGTCCATTGGCTGCTTCGTGGTGCTGTGGATCTTCGCACCTCAGTTGACGCAGGCCTTCCTCGGCTTGGAGGATTTGGCGCTGAACGAGTACACCGTAGATGCCTTCCGCCGCTACGGTATTTCCTATCTGCTGCTGGGCTTCAACGTGTTCATCGGCGGCTACTTAACGGCACGGGAGCGTCCCAAGAGCGCCATCGCCATCTCCACGGGTCGCGGTCTCATCGTGCAGGCGGCAGCGCTCCTTACGCTGGCTGCCACGTTGGGCGGCGATGCCATTTGGTTCACCCCCGTTATCTCCGAGGCGGTGGTACTGGTGCTGTCCCTCCTGCTGCTGCGAAATGTTTTGAAACGATAAAAAATATCCCTTCGGCGCTGCCGAAGGGATTTTTTTGTTTACTGATTCTCTGCCATCATCTTCTTGATGACTGCGTCGATGCGATGGGCAACGGCGCGGAAATCCTCGGCGGTGAAGCCGTGGGTGGTCATGGCTGCCGTACCGATTCGGACGCCGCTGGCCTGCATGGGGCTGCGCTTCTCGTTGGGCACGCAGTTCTTATTCAGCGTAATGCCGTTGCGATCCAGCTCCTCCTGCACCGCCTTGCCGGTGAGACCGGTCTTGGTGAGATCCAGCAGGAACAGGTGGTTGTCAGTGCCGCCGGTGACCACATCGTAGCCCATGGCGAGGAATTCGTCACACATAGCCTTGCAGTTCACCACCACGTTGTGGATGTACTCACGATACTCTTCCGTGCAGGCCTCCTCAGCTGCCACAGCCTTACCGGCGATGACGTGCTGCAAGGGGCCGCCCTGCAGACCGGGGAACACAGCGGAGTCCAGCTTCTTGGCCAGTTCCGGCTTGCAGAACACCATGCCGCCGCGAGGGCCGCGAAGGGTCTTGTGGGTGGTGGTGGACACCAAATCTGCCAAGCCAAAGGGAGAGGGATGCTCCAAGTCGGATCGTAG
>JAZQMH010000211.1:0-4490 GCA_045543255.1 Vescimonas sp. | reverse complement strand
CCTTGGCTCACAGAACGACATGGCTACGATCCGACTTCACACCGTAGGCAAGAGCTGCCGCGGTGGGCTCGTTGATGATACGCTTCACCTCGAGACCGGCGATCTTACCGGCATCCTTGGTAGCCTGACGCTGAGCGTCGGTGAAGTAAGCGGGAACGGTGATGACAGCCTCGGTGACGGTCGTGCCCAGATAGCTCTCGGCATCAGCCTTCAGCTTCTGCAGCACCATGGCGCTGATCTCCTGAGGCGTGTAGGCCTTGCCGTCCACGTTGACCTTGTAGTCAGATCCCATCTCACGCTTAATGGAAGCGATGGTGCGATCGGGGTTGGTGATAGCCTGACGCTTTGCCACCTGGCCCACCATACGCTCGCCGGTCTTGGAAAATGCCACCACAGAGGGGGTCGTGCGGTTACCCTCAGCGTTGGCGATAACAACAGCCTCGCCGCCTTCCATAACGGCTACGCAGGAGTTGGTCGTACCCAGATCAATACCGATAACTTTAGACATATGTTTTGTCCTCCTAAAAGATAGATAATATAGTTAATTTTTATTTATTCTCGTTTTTAGTTTGCGACCTTTACCATGGAAAATCTTAGAACTTTTTCACCAATGGCAAAACCCTTTTGGAACACTTCCACCACCGTACTCTCCTCGATGGCCTCATCTTCCACGTGCATCACGGCGTTGTGCTTTTCGGGGTCGAAGGGCTTACCCAGCGCCTCGATCTCCGTGACCCCCAGCTTGCCCAGCACTTCCATAAACTGCTTGGCGATCAGCTCCAAGCCCTGACGGTGGACATCATCCTCGGCATACTGGGCAATGCCACGCTCGAGGTTATCGTACACAGCCAAGAAAGGCTTGATGGTGTCGGCCTTGGCATCGCCGTAGATGTTCTCCTTCTCACGCTGTGTGCGCTTGCGGTAGTTGTCATACTCAGCGGCGAGGCGCAGATACTTGTCGTTCTGCTCTGCTGCGGACTTGGCGATCTGCTCCATCTGTGCCATCTGCTCGGCGGTGAGGGTGTAGGTCACTTCCTCAGGGGCCTCAGCAGTCGTTTCTTCTACATTCTCTGCCGTTTCGGGAACTTCTTCCTCAGGCAGAATGTTCTTTTCCTGTTCGCTCACGGTGTTTGCTCCTCCTTAGGGGGTAATTGTTGTGCTTTGCCGAACATTTTCGTCAAGCTCTCGGCAAAAAAGCTCAGTCGCGCCGCCACAGCGGCGTAATCCATTCGTGTGGGGCCCACAACGCCCACCAGACCACGCATACCGTCGCCGATATCGTAGCTGGCAACTACCACGCTGCTCTCCTTCAGCGCCTCGGAGACATTCTCGGGGCCAATGAGGATCTGCATGGGGGCATCCCCCGCGGGGATGGGCAGCTGGGCGCTGGAGTCGGACATAAAATGCATCAAGTCATGTGCCTTATCCAAATCACGGAATTCGGGGATCTTTAAAAGCTGGCTTGCGCCGCCCACATACACCTGCTTTTGACTCGTCTCCTCCAACAAGTCCGCGGCGTAATCCACCACGCGGTTAAGGAGCAGGAAATTCTCAGGCGCCACCTGATCGGTGAGATTCATAAGCTTTGCGTGCATCTGCTGCTGGGTAAGGCCCGTGAAGTGGGTGTTCAGCAGGGGGCTGACGCTCTGGAGCGCTTCCTCTTGGAGCGGCAGCTCCATGTGCAGCAGCGTACTTTTCACGCGGCTGTCGGAGAGCATCACCACGGAGATCACCGACAGGGCATCCACATACAACAGTTCAAAGCGGCGCACCGTCGCCACCTCGCGGTGGTCGGTGACGGCGTAGGTAGGGTAGTCCATAAAGGAGGACACCATCTGTCCCGTGCGGGCGATCAGCTGATCGGTGCCGCGCAGCTCACGCTGCATGGTGGCGCGGATGGCATCGGCTTCCTCGCCGTCGATGTCCTTGCGCTCCATGAGCTCATTGACATAGAGGCGGTAGCCCTTGGCAGAGGGGATGCGGCCTGCACTGGTGTGGGGCTGCTCTAAATACCCCATCTCGCTGAGGTCGGCAAGCTCGTTCCGCACCGTGGCGGAGCTCACCTTTTCCGCCATCCGCTCAGCGATGGCCTTGGAGCCTAAAGGCTCGGCGGTGGCGATGTAGCTGTCCACCAGAATTTTCAATATTTCCTTTTTTCTTGTGGTCAGTTCCATAGTCTTTCTCCATTTAGCACTCTTTATCCCAGAGTGCTAACTCAGTGTACCACCACCGCTCGGGAAAGTCAATGAAATAATTGTGAACAATGGAAAAAAGCGGTGCAAAGCCTTTTGGCTTGCACCGCTGAATCGATTCACTTACCGCTCGGGGTCGTAGCCCCGCTTTTCCTCTTTCCGCTCCTTTTTCAGCATGGACTTGCCCATCTGCTGAGGAAGCCAGCCCATCTTGTGAAGGACAGGCAGCAACGCACGAAGCAGCAGCCACAGCAGCAAAATCTGCACCGGCAGGTAGAGAAGATTCTTCACCGCGCTGGTGGAGAGATAATATAAGTAGCCCTTACTATAAAGAATGGCGCTCCACAGAGAGCCGAGGAGGACATTCTGAATATTGGTCAGCAGCTTTACCACGATGATGCGCCCCCACGTAATGCGGGCGCGGTAGAAAAAGAGGGCGTAGAAGAAGCAGCCCAGCATGGTGGTCAGGGCATAACCGGGGAAATAGGCATAGCCGCCGCCATTGAGGAAAAAGCTGATGGTATCCTCTGCCACGGCGAACACCACCGCCACCACAGGGCCGCAGACCAGCGAACACAATGCACGGGCGAGGAAGGTAATGTTAAGACTCAGACTCTCCCCCAAGGGGATCTTAAAGCGGCTGAGGATCAAACAGGCGGCGATCATCAGCGCGGCGAACAGCAACTTGCGAAGATCCTTCATCTCCGCTGCGGCGGCGCGCCAGTAGCCCCGGGAAAAGGGCGAGGAATACAGTTCCATAGAAAAAACCTCCTTGTATCGTTTCGGCAGTCCGAACATTCGGATCAGCCGCACAACAAGGAGGAAACACCGCTTACGCCTGTTATGCGGCAGCGGGATGCGGGGTCGGTACTGTGATGTTCTCTTCCTCCGGCGGACAACTCCCCGTCCCGCCGGCACTTGACACACAGACCCCTACTCTGCCTGAGTTTTAGTATATACCCTCATCTTTAGCAATGCAATAAAAAAGAGCAACGAATAAGAAAAATCTATATCGGGCAACAAAAAAGGGGCGGACTTCCGTCCGCCCCTAAAACATTTAATCATAATTTCCCACGACATGTGCGTGGGAAATTATACTTCTCAGCCTACGCAGTGTGCGAGCGCAGCGAGTGCGCGGAGTAGGATGAAAAGGGGGTATACGGGGGGAAGCCCGTTCCCCCCGTACGATCTTTACGCGTCAATGCTGCGGGTGAAGGTGATGCCGGATTTCTGCATCTGCACATCCAGCAGCACGCGGTCACCACGAATATAGCTGCGGGTGTACTCATAGATGCGTCCGTCCTCGGTACGAGTACGGCGCTGATGGAAGAAGGCGCAGCTGCCCTCCTCAACACCCAGCAGACGGGCATTCTCCCCCTGCAGTGTCACCGCCTCGTAGGTATCCTCGGCGGCGCAGGGGATCACGCCCACGTGGTAGAGCAGCGAATAAAAACTGTGGGTCTCCACCATCTCGCGGGTGAGATTGGGATAGATATACTGGGGATAATAGCTGGTCTCGAGGATCAGCGACTCGCCATCCACGTTACGGATACGGGTAAAGCAGTACACAGGTGTGCCAACCCGCAGTTCCATCCGCTCACTGAGGAACTCGTCCAACTCCATCAGGTGGAAGTCCACCAGCGTGCTGCTGGGGGTCTTACCCATGGAGGAAACCTCGGTGGTGAAGGAGTATTTCACGCCACGGCGGTTGGTGACGGGATCGGCAACGAAGGTACCGCGTCCGCGCTTGCGAACCACCAAGCCCTCGTCCTCCAGCTCGCCAATGGCCTGACGAACCGTGTTGCGGCTCACGCCCATGGCGCGGCACAGCTCCGACTCACTGGGCAAACTCTCGCCCACAGGAAGAACACCGGTAGAGATGTTGCGCTTGATGATGCCCACCAGCTGCACATACAGAGGAATATCGCTGTCAAGGGACAGGCGGGAATTTAAAATGGGATTCTTTTCCATAAGGAAGCCTCGGTTCTGTATAGATTGTACCTATTGTACCATACATTCCAACAGATGAAAAGTCTTTTTTTCACAAAAAGAAAAATTCGTCAAAATGTCAACGATAAAGAAAAAAGACCGCCAACGGCGGCCTTTTTCCCGGAACAAAAAAGAAGGAAAACTTAAAAAATAAGTTTGAGGAGGTAAGGTAATCTTACTTGTGGTCGACGGAATACATGTGCTCGATCAGCTCCAGAACCTTGTTGGAGTAGCCGATCTCGTTGTCGTACCAGGAGACGACCTTCACGAAGGTGTCGGTCAGAGCGATACCGGCGTCGGCATCGAAGA
>JAZQMH010000210.1:0-2128 GCA_045543255.1 Vescimonas sp. | reverse complement strand
ATTGAAGAGACCCGTGAACTCTTCAAGAAGATGATCGCCGGTGAGGTGGAGGAGGGCAAGATGACCCTCCGCGCCAAGATTGACCTTGCCTCCGGCAACTTCAATATGCGCGACCCCGTCATCTACCGTATCCGTTTCATTGAGCATCATCGTCAGGGCACTCGCTGGTGGGTGTTCCCCATGTATGACTTTGCTCATCCCATTCAGGATGCCCTGGAGGGTATCACCCACAGCCTCTGCTCTTTGGAGTATGAGGATCATCGTCCCCTGTATGACTGGGTGGTGAACAACGTTTCCATCCCCTATCATAAGCCCCGTCAGATCGAGTTCGCCCGCCTTGGCATCGACCATACCGTCATGTCCAAGCGTAAGCTCCGCCAGCTGGTGGAGGAGGGTCGCGTCTCCGGCTGGGACGATCCCCGTATGCCCACCCTGTGCGGCCTGCGCCGCCGTGGCTATACCGCCCGCTCCATCCGCAATTTCTGCGAGATGATCGGCGTGGGTAAGACCCCCAGCGTCATTGAGTACGGCACTTTGGAGTTCTGCCTCCGCGAGGATCTCAACGCCAACGCCGAGCGCACTATGGCGGTTCTGCACCCCGTGAAGCTGACGGTCACCAACTATCCCGAGGGTCAGAGCGAGACCTTCTCCGTGGAGAATAACCCCACTGCTCCCGAGCAGGGCACCCATGAGATCACCTTATCCCGCAACCTGTGGATCGAGGCTGACGACTTTATGGAAGTGCCTGTGCCCAAGTATAAGCGCCTCTCTCCCGAGGGTCTTGAGTGCCGCTTGAAGGGTGCTTATCTCATCCGCTGCACCGGCTGCGTGAAGGATGACAGTGGCAACGTGGTGGAAGTGCTGTGCGAGTACGATCCCGAGTCCCGCGGTGGCAATCCCGCCGATGGCCGCAAGGTCAAGGGCGCTACCATCCACTGGGTGGATGCCAACAACTGCGTGGATGCCGAGGTGCGCCTGTACGACAACCTCTTCTCCGACGCTCAGCCCGACGGCCCCGACAAGAACTTCCTTGACTGCCTCAATCCTGAGAGCCTCACCGTTCTCCAGGGCTGCAAGGTGGAGCCCGAGATGGCCCGCGTGGCAGCAGAGTTTGACAAGGTGGACAACCGCACCGGCGTGAACGCACCGACCTTCCAGTTCATGCGCATGGGCTACTTCTGCCTCGATAACCGCGACAGCACCGCCGATCACATGGTCTTTAACCGCAGCGTGTCCCTGAAGGACAGCTTCAAGAAATAAAAACGATTAAAACCGCTCCGAGCCAACGCTCGGGGCGGTTTTTTCTGCCATTTCTCACCGCAAAAGCATGTTGTCATCGGTGAGAAAATATGGTATACTGATAAATTGTAATCGTATGTTTTGTTCTCGGCTTTGTCCGAGTGAAAGGGAGGAATAGACCTATGAAGATCGTTGTGTTATCCGGTGGCTTCTGCACCGAGCGCCATGTGGGCCTCGTCAGCGGCAGCGGTATTTGCCGTGCCCTCCGCGAGAAGGGTCACCAAGCTATTTTTGTGGATATGTTCATGGGTCTTGAGGACTATGAGGGCGACCTCGCCACCATTTTCGATGCCCCCGATGGATTGTTGAGCCATGCCGCCATCGAAACTGTTGCCCCCGATTTGGAGGCTGTCCGCGCCGCCCGTAAGGATAAGAGCCCTTCCGTCATCGGCAAGGATGTGCTGACGGTCTGTGGCATGGCGGACATTGTGTTCCTCGCCATGCACGGCGCTAACGGCGAAGATGGCCGCATTCAGGCTACCCTCGACCTGCTGGGCGTGCCCTACACGGGCTCTGACTATCTCAGCAGCGGTATGGCTATGGATAAGGCCGTCACCAAGCGTATGATGGACTCCCTTGGCATCCGCACCGCCCCTTGGCACGATGTGTACTATACCGAGGCTGACATCCCTGCCTTGGTGGAGAAGCTGGAAGTGCCCTGCGCTGTGAAGGTGGTCAACGGCGGCAGCTCCATCGGCGTTGCCCTGCCCGATACGAAGGAAGAGCTGGATAAGGCTCTCCGCGACCTGCTCCACTTCGGCGGTCATGTGGTGGTGGAGAAGAAGATCTACGGCCGCGAGATCAACGTGGCAGTGCTGGGGGATACCTA
>JAZQMH010000209.1:0-2266 GCA_045543255.1 Vescimonas sp. | reverse complement strand
TCCCGACCGCGCCCGTGAGATCACCCGCGCGCTGGTGGATCCCGCCTTCGACGGCTTCCAGCGTGAGTTCTTCCCCACCACCTATGTGTGCAACACGGAGTACGATGCCACCATGCCCAACGTGCTGGTGGCCTGGCCCCGCGTGCTGGTGCAGAACGGCTTGGGTGAGTATCTCAGCTCTCTGGGCCTGACCCAGCTGCGGATCGCCGAGACGGAAAAGTACGCCCATGTCACCTTCTTCTTCAACGGCGGCGTGGAAAAGCAGTATCCCGGTGAGGATCGTGTGCTGGTGGCCTCCCCCAAGGTGGCAACCTACGATCTCCAGCCGGAGATGAGCGCCATCGAGGTCTGCGACAAGTGCGTCGAGCGCATCGAGTCCGGCGCCTACGATGTCATCATCCTCAACTTTGCTAACTGCGACATGGGGGGCCATACCGGCGTGCTGGAGGCCGCCATCAAGGCTGTTGAGACGGTGGATACCTGTGTGGGCCGCGTGGTGGACACCACCCTCGCCATGGGCGGTATCGCCATGGTCACCGCCGACCACGGCAACGCTGAGCAGATGTGCGAAGAAGACGGTAAGCCTATGACGGCTCACACCACCAATCTGGTGCCCTTCATCCTGTGCGGCGCCGGCAGTGAGCTGCGCCCCGGTCGTTTGGCTGACATCGCCCCCACCATTCTCGATGTGATGGGTCTTGCCTGTCCCCCCGAGATGGATGGTCAGTCTTTGATCGTTCACTAAAAGTTCACTTTCCTTTTCAGGAAAAATATGATACACTCTCCGAAGATGCAACTTTCGGAGAGTGTTCTTTTTTTAGGAGGTCTCGGAATATGAATATCGCCGTCATCGGCTGCGGCCGCTGGGGTTCTCTCATTACATGGTATTTGGATACGCTGGGTCACCATATGACCCTCTATGGCCGCCGTGGCTCTGCCCGTATGCAGCGCTTCATGGAAACGCGACAGAACGATCTTCTCACCCTGCCTGAATCCATCGCCCTCACCCACGACCTCCACTGTGTGGAGGAAGCGGAGACCATCGTTATCTCCATCGGGGCGCAGGGTCTGCAAAAGCTGATGGAGGAATTAAAGCCCCTCAACTTGGCGGGCAAGACCTTCGTCCTCTGCATGAAGGGACTGGAAATCGGCACGGGTCGCCGCCTGTCCCAAATCGCCAAGGAAAATCTCCCCGCCTCCTGCCACATCGCCGTGTGGCTTGGGCCGGGCCATGTGCAGGAGTTCTATAACGGCATCCCCAACTGCATGGTCATCGACAGTGAAGAGGATGAGGTCAAGCACCGCTTGATCTCCGCATTCTCGGGAGAACTGATCCGCTTTTATTACGGAAGCGACCTGCTGGGCAACGAGGTGGGTGCCGCCGCCAAAAACGTGGTGGGCATCGCCGCAGGTTTCTTGGACGGTCTTGGCCTGTCCACCTTGAAGGGAGCCCTTATGAGCCGCGGCACACGGGAAGTGGGTCGCCTGATCCGCGCTATGGGCGGCAACGAGCTGTCCGTTTACGGTCTGTGCCACTTGGGCGACTATGAGGCCACCGTGTTCTCCCCCTTCAGCCACAACCGCCGCTTTGGTCAGTATTTTGTGGAGGATAAGCCCTTCGACAAGCTGGCAGAAGGCTACTACACCGTGGAAGCCCTGCTGGACTTGGGCCACCGCTACGAGGTGGAACTGCCTATCTGTCAGGTGGTACACGACGTTCTCTATGAAGGGGTTGCCCCCCGCGCCGCCATTCAAAATCTCATGAACCGCGACTTAAAGGGCGAGTGGGACTAAGGAAAACGCAAAAAATTCCAAAAGCTGTATAAAACGACCTCTGTCCGTCCACAATAGGACGGCAGAGGTCATTTTTTGTTCCGAAAGGAGAAGTACTATGGGATTTTTTGCAAACAAAAGAGGCGGCCTTTACATCGCGCTGGCGCTGTGCCTCGTAACGGCTGTCACCGTGGGCGCCCTGACGCTGGGGCGTGAAGCGCCTGTAGAAGATGTCATCAACAATGAAGAGGTGGAGGACACGACACCCATTATTAAGCCCTTGCCCCCTTCCGTCCCTGTCATTAAGGACGAGCCTGTAGAGGTTGAGCCCGTGGTGGAAGCGCCCGCAGAGCTGCTGCCCCAAGTGGTCTCCCCCTTGGACGGCACCACCGTCACCGTATTCAGCATGAACGAGCTCCTCTACGACGAGACCATGGGGGATTGGCGCACCCATGAGGGGCTGGATATTCAAGCCAAGTCGGAGGCCAAGCGG
>JAZQMH010000208.1:0-2975 GCA_045543255.1 Vescimonas sp. | reverse complement strand
CTCTTGCCGCCGTAGACCACCACCGCCTTGGTGCCGCCAAAGGCCTTCACCTGCGCGCCTACCTCTTCTTCGCGACCCTTGCCGAACAAAATCTTCGTGGGAGAATAAAAATCAAACCGTTCCATAGAAAAGACCTCCTCTTATATTCTTGTCCCCAGTGTACCATTTTGCGCCCATTGCCGTCAACGAAAAAAGCACTCCCGCAGGAGTGCTTTTTATGTCAGTTGATACCGAGAACCAGTTCCGCGATCTGTACCGTATTGGTAGCCGCGCCCTTACGCACCTGATCGCCGCAGCACCACAGGTTCAAGCCGCGCTCATCGGTGATGTCATCGCGAATACGACCCACGAACACGATGTCCTGATCGGAGGTCTCCAAAGGCATAGGATAGCGCTTTGCGCCCAAATCGTCCACCAGTTTGCAGCCCTTTGCCTTGGCGATAGCCTCTTTAGCCGCCTCCACGCTGATCTTCTCCTTGGTGCGCACCACGATGGACACGCTGTGGCTGCGGACAACAGGCACGCGGACGCAGGTGCAGCTGACCTTCAGCTCGGGCAGGTGCAAAATCTTCCGTCCCTCATTCTGCATCTTCATCTCCTCGGAGGTATAGCCCTCAGAGGCCTCGCCGCCGATCTGAGGGATCACGTTGTAGGCGATCTGATACTGGAACACCTTGGGCTCGTAGCTTTCACCCTTGGCAAGGGCATCCACCTCTGCCATCAGCTCCTTGGGACCCTCTGCGCCAGCGCCGCTGACAGCCTGATAGGAGGAGGCGATGATGGCCTCAATGGGGGAGAGCTGATTCAGTGCATTGATGGCCACCATGGAGATGATGGTGGTGCAGTTGGGGTTCGAAATAATGCCCTTGTGCCACTTCACATCCTCGGGATTGATCTCGGGCACCACCAGGGGCACATCCTCACGGAGACGGAAGGCGCTGGAGTTATCCACGAACACCGCACCTGCCTTCACGATGGCGTCGGCGTATTTTTCGGCGATGTCGTTCTCGGCAGCACCCAGCACCACGTCGAGACCTGCAAAAGCCTCCTCGGACACTGCCACCACTTCCACCTCGCCGCCCTTGAAGGCCAGCTTTTTGCCTGCGCTGCGCGCGCTGGCAATGGGACGAAGCTCGGCAACGGGGAAGTTGCGCTCTTCCAAAATCTTCATCATTTCCTGACCCACGGCACCCGTAGCGCCGAGAATACCGATCTTATATTCCTTCATGGTTAAATGCTCTCCTTTACAAAGCTGTCGTACAGCACGCAAATTGCCTGCTGGAAATCCTTTTCCTCAATACCCACGATGATGTTCAACTCCTCGGGGCCCTGTGTGATCATGCGGATGTTCACGCCGTGTTCACCAAGTTTTGCAAAAATCTTACCGGACACACCGGGACGATAGGCCATCTTACGACCGACTGCCGCCACCACGGCGATATGCTCTGTCACCTTAATGGAGTCGGGGTCGATCTCCTGCTGAATCTCGCCCAAGATGGTGTACAGTCTCGGCGCGATCTTCTCGGCAGACACCACCAAGGAGATAATATCAATACCCGAGGGGGCATACTCCACATTAATGCCGTGCTTGGCGAGAATGGTGTAGACCTTCAGCAGCGTCCCCGGTTCGGAGGACATACCGCTCTTGCAGATGGTGATAATGGAGAAGCCCTTCTTACCGGCAATACCGGTGATGAAGCTGTCGTCCGCCGTCTCGTCCTCAATGGCGCTGAGGATCATGGTGCCGGGATTGTCGGGCTCGTTGGTGTTGCGGATGTTGAGGGGGATGTTCTTCTCTCGTACAGGGAACACCGTGCCCTCATGGAGCACCTGCGCGCCCAAATAGCTCAGCTCACGAAGCTCGCTGTAGGTCACGCGGCGAATGGGTGCGGGATCTTCCACGATGCGGGGATCAGCCATCAAAATACCCGACACATCCGTCCAGTTTTCGTAGACATCGGCATCCAGTGCCGCCGCCGCCAGTGCGCCGGTAATGTCGCTGCCGCCGCGGGTAAAGGTGGCAACTCTGCCGTCGGGCATCACGCCGTAGAATCCGGGGATGACCACCTTCTGTCCCTCTGCCGCCTGACGGAGGGCCGCATAGGTCGCCTCCTGATCCACGCTGCCATCCAAGTTAAACTTCAGCCACAGCGCCGCGTCGAGGAATGTCCAGCCCAGATAGGCCGCCATCAGCTTGGCGGCGAAATACTCGCCACGGGAGGCCACATAGTCCTTGTCCACACCGTCGCAGAGCTTACGCCACAGCTTATCAAAATCGGCGCTCAAGTCGATATCGAGACCGCAATCCTTGGCAATGCCCTCGTAGCGCTCGCGGATCATCTGAAAGATGTTCTCGCAGGACACGCCGTACTGCACATGGGCGTGGCAGAGATAGAGGAGGTCTGTCACCTTGTGATCGTCCTTAAACCGCTTGCCGGGTGCGCTGACCACCACCACGCGGCGGCTGTCATCGCTCTCCACGATGGCCTTTATTTTCGCGAACTGCGCGGCATCTGCCATAGAAGAGCCGCCGAACTTCAATACTTTTAACATAGGTAGGTACTTCCTTCTTTTCCTTTATTGTCAGCTTTGCCCAAAGGGATTTTGAAAAGACAAAACCCTAAAGAATGTCTGCGAGCAAAAAACACTTGACTTTTTACGAGAAACAATATATCATAGCCAAAGTGAAATTGCAACCCCCTAAAATAAAAAAATTTCCACCACAGAAAGACGAGAGGACACGACACATGGACTACCGCAGTACGAGAAACGAAAATCTTCGAGCCACGGCAGCAGAGGCTATCCTGCAGGGACTGGCCCCCGACGGAGGCTTATATAGTATGGATAGCCTTAGTGGGCTGAATTTTGACTGGCGCAGCGTATTGGATTGCGACACGTTGACCACCGCCCTTGAGGTGCTGACGGCGCTGCTGCCCGACTTCTCCCGTGAGGAGATGGAGGCACTGCTCCACGAT
>JAZQMH010000207.1:0-10223 GCA_045543255.1 Vescimonas sp. | reverse complement strand
GGGCGGCACGGCGGCATAGACGTAGCCCTGCTCCAGCAGGGGACGCATATAGCGGAAGAAGAAGGTCAGCAGCAGCGTGCGGATATGGCTGCCGTCCACGTCGGCATCGGCCATAATGATGACCTTGTGATAGCGGAGCTTATTGACATCGAACTCCTCGCCGAGACCTGCGCCCAATGCAACAATGACGGGCTGAAGCTTATCGTTGCCGTAGATCTTATCGGCGCGGACACGCTCCACGTTCAGCATCTTGCCCCACAGGGGGAGAATGGCCTGGAAGCGGGAGTCGCGGCCGTCGGTAGCGCTGCCGCCTGCGGAGTCGCCCTCGACGATGTAGAGCTCGGTGAGTTCAGGGTTATTCTCGTTGCAGTCGCGGAGCTTGTCGGGCATGGCGGCGCCGCCCAATGCGCTCTTGCGGCGGATGGACTCGCGGGCCTTGCGGGCAGCTTCACGGGCACGGTTGGCGGTGAGGGCCTTATCGAGGATCATGCGGGCAACCTGAGGATGCTCCTCCATGTAGACCATCAGCTGATCGGAGACGATGTTGTCCACCAGCGTGCGGATGTGGGCGTTACCAAGCTTTGCCTTGGTCTGACCCTCGAACTGGGCCTCGGTGAGCTTGACGGAGATAACGGCGGTGATGCCCTCGCGGCAGTCGTCGCCGGAGACCTTGTCGTTTTCCTTGATCATGCCGTATTTGAGACCGTAGCTGTTGAGCACACGGGTCAGTGCGGCCTTAAAACCCGTTTCATGCATACCACCCTCGGGGGTATGAATGTCGTTGGCGAAGGAGACGAGAGTCTCGTTATAGCCGTCGTGGTACTGCAAGGCGATCTCGGCAGTAGAGTCACCCTTCATGCCGGAGACATAGATGACCTCCTCATGGAGGGCCGTCTTATTCTTATTGATGAAGGTGACATACTCGCGGATACCGCCCTCGTAACACATGCTGTCGCTCTTAGGCTCGTCGCCGCGCATATCGGTGATGGAGATGCGGAGACCTGCGTTCAAAAAGGCCTGCTGGCGCAGACGATCGTGGAGGGTGTCGTAATCGTACTCCACCGTGTCGAACATTTGGTCATCGGGCATAAAGGTAACGGTAGTACCATTGCGGTCGGTGTCGCCCACGATGGCGATCTCCTTGGTGATGCCGCCGCGGGAGAAGGACATCTCATGGATTTTGCCCTCCTTGTGTACCTGCACCGTCAGCCACTCGGAAAGAGCGTTGACGACGCTGGCGCCCACGCCGTGGAGGCCGCCGGAGACCTTATAACCGCCGCCGCCGAACTTACCGCCTGCGTGCAGCACCGTAAAGACTACCTCGAGGGCGGGACGACCCGTCTGAGGCTGAATGTCCACGGGGATACCGCGTCCGTTATCCTGCACGGTAATGCTGTTTCCCTTATTGATGGTGACGGCGATCTCGGTACAGTAGCCCGCCAGCGCCTCGTCGATGGCGTTATCCACGATCTCGTAGACAAGATGGTGTAAGCCCGAGGCACTGGTAGAGCCGATATACATACCGGGGCGCTTTCGGACAGCTTCAAGGCCCTCCAGCACTTGAATTTCCGCTGCGCCGTATTCCGTTTCTACCGCGTTATTACGTTCCATTTCAGACATAGTTCTTTGCTCCTTACTCCTCGTCAAGACTCGTCCCGCGCTTTTGCAGCGTTGCCGGTGTCAGCTGGGAGAGATAGACGATTTGATCGTGATAGGGATGGTCACACAGCAAAAACGACTTGGGAATGTCGTCGCAGCAGGTGATGACCTGTCCCTCTTCCTCGGCTTGGGCCAGAAATTTGCGGGTGTGTTTCGATTCGGTGGTGTTGTCGAGATCAAAGATCCCGATGATGCGCTTTTCCTCCACCGTGACATTTTTACCGATATGGAGATAGCCCATCAAACCACCTCCCCGCCGTGAATGTGAAAGACTTTACCATTTAATAGTGTCTCCAACCGATCGCTCTGACAACAGGTGATGAATACCTGCCCCCCTGCGATGCGGTTGAGGACATATTCCTGCCGCCGCGGGTCAAGTTCAGAAAGAACATCGTCCAGCAGCATGACAGGGTATTCGCCAAATGTATTTTTATGGATCTCCCGCTCTGCCAATTTCAGCGACAACGCCGCCGTGCGGACTTGTCCCTGTGAGCAGAACTGGCGGGCACTCTGCCCGTTGATATTGACCAGAAGATCATCCTTATGAGGGCCGCTGAGGCACAGGCGGGAGGCAAGCTCCGCGTGATAATGGGCCGCTTGATGCGCCTCCAAGGCCGCCACCAATACGCTGTGTTCCGCCAAGGGATCTTCAATGGTCTTGACGGTCTGATAGCTGAGGCTAAGCTCTTCCCGTCCGCCGCTGCATTCGCCATGGGCTTGGGCGGCGTATTCCGCCAAGCGCTCACAGAACTGGGCGCGGTAGTGGATGAGGACAGCGCCCGCTTGACAAAGGCGGGTATTGAACTCGGGCAGGGTGTCCAGCAGGGCAGGGTAGTCCTCGCTGTCTCGCAGGATGCGGGTCTTGTGCTCATAGAGGCGGGTGTACTCCGCCAAGGCCGCCGCGTAACGGGGGCGCAGCTGGCACAGAGAATTGTCCATAAACCGCCGCCGCGCAGCCGCGCCGTCCCGGATCAAGAAGAGATCCTCGGGGGCGAAGAACACCGTGTGGAGCACATCGGACAGGGCAGCGGCATTTTTTGCCGTCACGCCGTTGACCGTCATTTTCCGCTTTCTGCCACGCTGCAGCTCAATGCGGGTGATGAACTCCCGATCGCGGGAGTTGATGCGCCCTTCCAGCACCGCCGCCTGTTTTTCAAATCCGATCAGTTCCCGATCTGCGTGGGTACGGGGAGACTTGCCGCAGGAGAGGTAGACAATGGCCTCCAAGAGGTTGGTCTTGCCCTGTGCGTTCTCACCGTAAATGACATTGCAGTGCTCGTCGAACAGTACCTGCTGGCGCTGGTAGTTGCGAAAGCCCTCTAAGGTCAATGCGTCAATCCGCATACGTCACCGTGAGAAGAATGTCGGCGATTTGTACCTGGTCGCCGGGACGGATCTTCTTGCCACGCTGGGTGCAAACCTCGCCATTGACGGACACAGCGCCCTCCTGCACCAAAATCTTGGCCTCGCCGCCGGTGGAGGTGAGGGTGGAGAACTTCAAAAGATCCTGCAGCTTAATATATTCGGTTGTGATTGTAATCTCGTGTTTTTTCATAGGTTTACTGTGCCTTCAATCGGACGGGCAGCACCATGTAGAGGAAGTTGTCGCTGCCATCGGTGGGAGTGATGATGCAGGGAGAGATGCCGGTGTTCATTTCCATGCGTACCTTCTCGGCGGGGGCATAGCGAAGGGCATCCATTAAGTAGCGGTTGTTAAAGCCGATCTCCAAACCCTTGCCGTCGCCGCGGGTCGTGCAAATGTCCTTTGCCTCGCCGTTGCCGGTCTTGGCGGAGAGATACACGCGGTCATCGTCAAACACGCACTTGACGGGGCTCTTCAGCTTTTCGCTGATGACCACGCTGACGCGGTCGAGGCTCTGCAAAAGTGCGCTGCACTCCACCTCCAAAGAGATGGGGTTGGTGCGGGGAATGGCGTTCTTATAATCCAAGAACTCGCCCTCCAAGCGGCGGCAAATGAGCTGGGTAGAGCCCGCCTCAAAGAGGAGGTGACGCTTACCTTGGGTGACGGTGATCAGCTCGTCCGTATCGGAGCAGATATTCTCCACCTCACGCAAGGCACTGCCGGGAGCGACAAAGCGGAAAGCACCGCCGTCAATACGCTCCAAGGGCTCGCGGCGCAGGGCAAGGCGGAAACCGTCCACCGACACCATGGTGAGACCGCGATCGTCGATTTCAAAGAGAGATCCCGTGTGGACGGGGCGGCTCTCGTTGGTGGACACGGCAAAGGCGGTCTGAGAGACCATGGCCTTCAGCGTCCGCTGCTCAAGGGCAACGGAGAACTGATCGTCCACCTCGGGCAGCTCGGGATAATCGTCGGCGCTGAGGCCGAGAATGTCGAAGGAGGCATCGCCGCAGCTAAGATGCACCAGCATTTTTTCATCAGCGGAGAACACGATCACATCGTCGGGCATCTTGCGGATAATGTCGCCGAAGAGCTTGGCGTTCAGCACGATGCGGCCCGCCTCATGGATCTGCGCTTCGATGGCGGTGCGGATTCCCGTCTGCATATTGTAGCCCGAGAGGGTCAGGTTCATATCGCCTTCCATCAAGATACCCTCCAGTGCAGGAATGGAGCTCTTGGAGGCCACGGCACGGGAGGCGGCGGACACTGCCTGCTGCAGCAGCGCTTTTTCACAGGAAAATTTCAGCATAGCTTGTTCCTTTCTTTCTTGAAAACGAGTGGTATATTTCTCAAAACCACAGCATATACTAATCTCTTTATTTCGTAACAGAAGCCGTAGGGAAAACTTTTGTGGAAAAGGCGGGAGATGCCCTATTTTCCGCTATTTTCCCTCCACATAGCCCTTGTGGGGTTTTTACACCTTTTCACACAGGGGGAGGGGTGGGGGACAGCTTCCACAGCTTTTCCACGTGAATTCCACAAAAACTGTGAAATTACGTTTTTTATTTACGTCTTGGAATTGATGTTGGTGGTGATCTCCTTCACCGTCTCGGCAAAGGCGGGGTCGACGCGCATTTTCTTCTCCACTTGATTCAAGCTATAGAGAACGGTAGTATGGTCGCGGCCGCCGAAGAACTTGCCGATGTCGCTCAAAGGTGTGGAGCGGAGGCGGCGAATGAGGTACATGGCGATCTGACGGGCGTGGACCACATCGCGGCTCTGGGTGCTGCCTTTCAATACATCCAGCTCGATGTTGAAGAAGTGGGCAATGTACTCGGCGATGTTCTCCTCGGAGGGGACGAACTCGGAAGAGCCCTTCATCACCTCGCCAAGGGATTTGATAATGGCCTCTTCATCCATAGCGCCGATCAGCTCACGGTAGGCCAGCACCTTATTCAAAGCGCCCTCGATCTGACGGACGTTGGCGGTGATGTTCTCGGCGATCAGCGTGGCGATACGGTCGGGGAGGTTGATGCCCAGCAAGGCCGATTTGTTGCGGATGATGGCCAGACGGGTCTCATAGTCCGGCGGTTCCACGTCTACCATCAAGCCCCACTCAAAGCGGGTGCGGAGGCGATCTTCCAGCTGGGTCATCTCCTTAGGCGGACGGTCGGAGGTCATGACGATCTGACGGCCCGATTCGTACAGGGCATTGAAGGTGTGGAAGAACTCCTCCTGCGTCTGCTGCTTGCCGGCAATGAACTGAATATCGTCCACCAAAAGCAGATCCTTGCCGCGGTATTTGTCGCGGAAGTCGGCAGTGGTGCCGCCGCGGATGGCGTCGATGAGCTCGTTGGTAAAAAGCTCGCCGCTGACGAGAATAATGTTGCTCTCGGGACGCAGGCGCTTGGTCTGACGGGCGATGGCGTGGAGCAGATGGGTCTTGCCCAAGCCGCTGTCGCCGTAGATGAAGAGGGGGTTAAACTTGCCTGCCGGCTTTTCCGACACGCTGCGGGCGGCGGCGTAAGCCATCTTGGTCTGAGGGCCCACCACGAAAGTCTCAAAGGTGAAGGCGTCGTTCTCGCCGGGGATGTCGGGATGGTCGGGGCGGACACCGTGGTACACGCCCAATTGCTCATCATCCAAGATTTTCACCTCAAGGTCGGAGGAAAAAATATCCCGCAGGGCCTCTTTGATCTGCCCTGTAAAGCGCTTTTCAATAGTCTCTTTTTTGAAGGGGTTGCTGCAGTGCAGCACCAAGGCGGAGTCCTCCATGGTGACCACCTTCACCTGATCGAACCAAGTGTTGATGGTGGTGGGGGAGAGATCCTTTTGCAGCCGTTCCAATAAAATATTCCACACGTCGGACAGTGAGTTCATCCGTCCACTCCCTTTCTCCTTTTTCTCTCTAAGGCATACTTTTTCATAAAAGAGTATAGCAAAAACTTTTAAAAAAGTCCATACTTATTATTAGAATAAGTGTGAAATCTGTGATTTCTGAAATATTTTATGTTGACAAACGGGGAAATCATTGGTTATAATGAAGGGCACGCCTTTCCACGGCGGAAAGGTGGATGAAATGTCGACTGCGGCGGACAAAACTTGTTCGCTGTCGAGTATGCCCCGTGAAACAGTCGGGAGCAGATTTATTTTTATTAATGGAGGTGTCATGCTATGTTCCGTACCTATCAGCCCAAGAAGCGTCAGCGCTCCAAGGTGCACGGTTTCCGTAAGAGAATGGCTACCAGCAACGGCCGTAAGGTTCTCGCTCGTCGCCGCGCCAAGGGCCGCGCTCGCCTGACCCACTGAGGAAGGCGGAAAGTGCATCGCACGACAACCGTATAAACCCAGGGACGGTAGAGGGAAAATCCTGCCGTCCCTATTGGTGTTATCGATGCTAAGTGTAAGGAGACCTGTTTTTTATGAATCCTGCCGTGACCGTCAAGGAGAATTACGTGTTCCGTCAGCTCTACCGTAAGGGGAGTTCTTCGGTGCAGCCCTGCTTTGTGGTCTATTGCAGAAAGAATAAGAAGGGACTCACCCGTCTGGGCATTACCGTCAGCACGAAGCTGGGGAAGGCCGTGGTGCGCAATCGCGTCCGCCGCCGTCTCCGCGAGGTGTATCGGCTCAGCAAAAACGAAATGAAGCAGGGCTACGATGTGATTTTGGTCGGTCGTGGCCGCGCCATCACGGCGCCTTTTTCCAAGATGCAGCGGCAGTATGCCGCCGCGCTGAAGGAGTTGGGGCTTATGGAGGCGCACAGATGAAAAAGGCGCTGCTGAAGTTCTTTCGTTTTTACCAGATGGCCATTTCCCCCATTTGCCCACCCCGCTGCCGCTTTATCCCGTCCTGTTCTCAGTACGCGGTGGAAGCGGTGGAGAAGTACGGCGCGGCAAAGGGCGGCTTTTTAGCGTTGAAGCGGTTTCTGCGCTGCCATCCCTTCCACAGAGGCGGCTGGTACGACCCCGTGCCGTAAGCCGCCGTATCAAGCCCGTTTATCAACAAATACAAACGGAGGAAATCCATAATGTTTGCACAAATCGGATACTATATCTGTGTTCCCTTTGCGTGGCTGACCCGTATGTTCTATCAGTGGACCGGATCTTACGGTGTGGCCATTATCCTCTTCACCTTGGTGGTGAAGCTGGTCATCCTGCCCTTCCAGCTCAAGAGCAAGAAGAGCATGATGCGTATGAACCGCATGCAGGGCAAGATCAAGGATATCCAGACCCGCTTTGCCAACAACAAAGAGCGTCAGCAGCAGGAGATGGCCGATCTGTATGCCCGTGAGGGCATCAATCCCATGGGCGGCTGCCTGTGGTCCTTCCTGCCCCTGCCTATCCTGATTGCACTGTACTACGTCATCCGTACCCCTCTGCGCTACTTCATGAACCTGTCCGAGACGGTGATCACCGAGATCCGTACGCTGGCAGAGTCTCTGGGTTACATCGCCGCTACCGAGGGTAACGCCGTTGCTTATGAGCAGATCTATCTGACCAAGTTCATCCATGAGCATTGGGAGAATTTTGCCGGTAAGTTCGATGGCCTGCTGGACGTTAACTACCAGTTCCTCGGTCTGGATCTGGCCGAGACCGCCAGCAACGTCATGGGTCAGTTCCCCCACGGCGGTTGGGCCGTTTGGGGTCTGCTGCTGCTGCCCTTCATTGCAGCCGCACTGCAGCTGGTGATGAGCATCGCCTCCATGAAGGCCAGCTCCAACACCATGAACGGCTCCAACAAGATGATGCTGTATCTCTTCCCCCTCATGACCATCTGGATGGGCTTCATGTTCCCCGCCGCCCTGTGCCTTTACTGGATCGTCAACTCCGCTTTCTCCGCCGTGCAGGAGCTGCTGCTGAACAAGGTGTTCGCCAAGGCTCTTGACCGTGAGGAGACGGAGAAGGAGCGCGAGAAGCGTGAAAAGCGCGCCGCCAAGATGATGGCCCAGCGCGAGCAGATGATGCAGCAGCAGGCGCAGCAGCAGGGTAAGAAGCCCCAGCAGAACGCCAGCAAGAAGAAAAAGAGCGCCGAGTCTGAGAAGAAGGACAAGCGCAGCTCTACCACCGAGGCAGGACGCGTGGGCAATCGCCCCTATGCCCGCGGCCGTGCCTATAGCGAGAGCCATTACGAGGACTAAGGGGAGCAAAAATGAGCTATATTGATATGATCGGCAAGACCGAGGAGGAGGCCATCGCCAAAGCCCTTGCCCAGCTGGGCATGGAGCGTGACGACGTGTCCGTTGAGATCCTCGAGCGTGCCAAGAGCGGATTTTTGGGAATGGGCGGTAAGCCTGCCCGCGTCCGCGTGACCTACGGCCCCGACGAGGCACCCATGGAGGAGATCGTTGCCCCTGTGAAGCCTGTTGTGGAGGCCGTACCCGTTGTGGAAAAAGAAGAGGTCAAAGCCAAGAAGGCTGAGCCCAAGCCTCAGGCAAAGAAGCAGCAGCCCAAGCAGGAGAAGAAGGTGGAAGTGCCTGCCATCGACCTGCCTGTGAGCAGCGACAGCAACGCTGAGCGCATTACCGCCTTCCTCTCCGGCCTTATGGAGCACCTTGACAGCGAGGCTACTGTGAAGGTCTACGAGGAGGAGAAGGGCCGCTATAAGGTCATTCTCGAGGGCGAGAACCTCGGTCAGCTTATCGGCCGCCGCGGCGAGACACTGGATGCCATTCAGCAGTTGACCAACTACGCTGTCAACTCCGGCAACGAGAAGCGTATCCGCGTCCATGTGGATGCCGAGAATTACCGTGCCCGCCGCGAGGCCAGCCTTGAGAGTCTGGCTGCCAAGGTGGCAGGTAAGGTGAAGAAGTACCGCCGTAGCGTGACGCTGGAGGCCATGAACGCCTATGAGCGCCATGTGATCCACGCCGCCCTGCAGGATGTGAAGGGTATCACCACCTATTCCATCGGTACCGAGCCCAACCGCCGCGTGGTGGTTGCTCTGGATCGCGAGAACGGCTAAAAACGCATAAAAATCCACCCCAAACGGGGTGGATTTTTCATTTTCTCTATTATTTCTTATTGGGATTATAGTAGTCCGTAGGCTCTTCCAGTACCATAGGAAGGCCGTTTTGGTACACGGGGATGGTCTGGAACTTGAAGCGGGAGGCGGCGTGCTTTTGGTCGATCATGGGCTTGATTTCGGGATCCACCACGCCGTGGCGGATGTACTCGTTCACCGCGTGGTAGGTAAAGCCCAGATTGTCCTCGTCGGTCTTGCCTGTCAAGCCGTCGGAGGGGGGCTTGACGAGGAACTTCTCCGGCAAACCCAGCACGCGACCAAGGGCGATGACCTCCTCGGTGGTGTACATGCCCAAGGGGGAGAAAGCGCCTGCACTGTCGCCATAGATGGTACAGTAGCCCACCCAGTCCTCGGAGAGGTTGGAGGTGTTCAGCACGATGCCGCCGTCTAAGGACTGGGCCACGGCGTAGAGGGTAGTCATACGGACGCGGGAGGGGAGGTTTACGATGGTCTGACGGGAGGGAGTGATGCCGACCCGCTCCATCTCCTTCAATACGCCCTGCACCGCGTCATGGATATTGATGGTGCAGTGGGGGATGCCGAGATGCTCCACCAAACCGTTGGAATAGTCGATGTCGGGCTGCACGCCGTCGGGCATCAATACGCCGTAGACATTGTCACGGCCGAAAGCTGCCACAGACAGGGCAGCCACCACAGAGCTGTCCTTGCCGCCGGAGATGCCGATGACCGCCGTTTTGCCGTAGCAGGCCTTCATCTGCTCCGCCATCCACTCCAAAAGACCTGCCAACTGCTGCTGAGGCTTGAATTCCATAGCGTTATCCTCCCGAAAGTTTTCTTGGGAGTATTGTAGCACAGTTTAAAAGGGGAAACAATAGCGCTCCCTTAGAATTTGTAGGGGCGGGCAGAATTGCCCGCCCTCGGCTCCCTCTGACGAGGGAGCTGTCAGCCGCAAGGCTGACTGAGGGAGAGATTTCACAAGTTTTGACTACCCCTCAGTCTTTTTGCTTCGCAAAAAGCCAGCACCACCCCTCTCTCTGTCGCCTGTCGGCGACATCTCTCCCCGCTGGGGAGAGTCTTGCCCCTGACAAGGGGAGCCAAGGCCGCTGTGCGGCGACAATGTCCATAATGCGCAAAAAAAGAAAGCCCCGCAGGGCTTTCTTTTTTCTTTTAAATTTCAACATATGTAGTAGCAAAACAGAAGAAAAGGCGTCTAAATCTG
>JAZQMH010000206.1:0-15114 GCA_045543255.1 Vescimonas sp. | reverse complement strand
CGGGCATCAGTACGGTCTTGCCGAATGCACCGAGAGGCGCGTTATTATGAGGGGTAGACATAGTAATGTTCTCCTTTTCTTTTGTTACTGCTCCATGGCCTTCACGGCCTTGACAATGCGGCTGGTGCCCAGTCGGTCAGCACCCAGCGCCACGAAATCCTCGGCGTCCTGCACGGTGGAAATGCCGCCGGCGGCCTTGATCTTCACATGGGGTGCAACGTGTGCCTTGAAAAGAGCCACGTCTTCGCGGGTAGCACCGCCGCCGCCAAAACCGGTGGAGGTCTTGATATACTCAGCGCCGCTCTCGCTCACCACGCGGCACATTTCGATCTTCTCCTCGTCGGTGAGGAGGCAGGTCTCGATGATGACCTTCAAGAGCTTTCCGTTGCAGGCGGCCTTGATGGCGCGGATCTCGGCGAGGACATCGTCATATTTCTTGTCCTTCACCCAACCGATGTTGATGACCATGTCCACTTCTTCTGCGCCGTTCTTCACCGCGTCGGCAGCCATGAAGCACTTGGCGGCGGTGGTGGCGTAGCCATTGGGGAAGCCGATAACGGTGCAGATGGGCAGCTTGCCCTCCACATACTCGGCGGCCTGCTTCACATAGGAGGCGGGGATGCACACACTGGCGCAGCCGTACTTCATGCCGTCGTCGCAGATGGCGCGAATCTCTTCCCAGGTTGCTGTTACCGATAAAAGCGTATGATCTGTACGACACAGAATTTCTGTTCGATTCATAACTCATTTAGAAGTGCGAAATCCTTTATGCATCATGGGTTGAGTGGGATGTGCACCTCTTCTCCTTTTTTTGTTTTACAAGGCGTATGTATTCCTCTTTTGGGCAAAAGTGTAATCATATTTCATCTGGAACTTCGCCCAACAGATAACCAGAAATCAATTTTTCGAAGGCTAGGATTGTTTTTCCGTGGAAAAGATTTGGAATTTGACCAACAAGACTTTGCTTCTCAGGCTCAACAACAAATACCACGTCCGAAAGTTCAGTAAGTTGAGAATCAAGAGCCCTTGTGAAAAGAATGATTTGATAATTCATCCTTTTTGCAACCTTGACATTATCGACAATCTCTTTGGTGTTGCCACTTTGAGAAACTGCAATCAGAAAGCTAGGGTCATTATTACTACTCCACCTTGCGGATTGATCCCTGTAAAATGTATTATTGTAAAACATCAGGTTTGTATATCCAGAGTATCCGAACAACGACAATCGATGCGCCATATATTCTGCAACGATTTCCTCAAGCCCTTTTCCGATAGCGTACATTCTCTTGTCTTTGTTGCTGTCCAGGATGACCTTAAACTTATCAAAAAGGTCTTTGGAATAGTTTGTAATTAAGCTTGCAGAGTCGCTTTTGCCGATAGGAAACTTTTTTTCTCTTGCTTGTGTCAAGTAATAAAACAGCTCAGAATACCCATCAAAACCCAGCCGTTTGCACATTTTATAGATGAATGCGGTAGAAACAAAATTTTCCTGCGCCACCTGAGCAACGGGTACCTTCTTTTGGCTAGCTTCAATATGATTTATGATACTTGTTACAACACCAATCTCTTCTGCCGTCAGCAGATTGATATTTAAGCAATACGCATTCAAATCAACCATATAAAGCACTCCGTTCCTAAAGATGTCTTCGGTCTGTTGCCACAAAGATCTTACCTGCAAACAAGCAAAAAATCGACCAGTCGCATTATAACAGATTCAACGCGAATTTACAATGCGATTTGAAGAGCTGTGGAGGTAGTTAAAAGTGCAGGATATTCTCCTTCTCAATCAGCCGCTTCTGAAGCTCTCTGACATCCAGAGACTGGACCGTGTTCTTATTTTCGCAGACAAGAGAAGCTGCAATGCCGGCGGCTTCGCCTGTCTGTGCACAGACGGCAATCAACCGAATCGTCTCTCTCGGCTTCCCGTCACAAGAAACGATTCTTCCTGCTGCCAAGATGTTGTCCAGGTCTGCACTTACCAGGCAACGATATGGGATCTCCAGCAGATACGGATCAAGATCTTCTCGTATGCAGCCGATAGAATCTTCAAAGTGTTGATCTCGGTCCGCTTCACTAAGGGTATATAAGCCCACGATCGCACGTGTCTTTCGATAGTCCGCCATAGACGGAATGGTAACAAGGCACTCACTTTTTTTATCGAAGCCTAAAAGCTTTTCAAAAGCAAACTGCTGTCCGTTGGAGATGAATTCAGCCACTTCCTCCGGCGTTTCAATCCCGTAAAAGGGATATTTATCTGCCGAGAAGTTCTTGTCATAAGGACTCACGCCCAGCAGATTAACGTGGATTGCTTTACCGATATCATTTGCATCAATAGCCTGTTGCATGCGCTGTAAGTTGGTTGAAAGAGCCCAGTACGACAGGTAGTTTTCGCGCTTTTGAACGCATTTTGCACCTGCACGGCTGACTAGATCGCCGTCTCCAGAGCAGTCGATAAAGCAGTCTGCCTCATAGAACCAGCGGCCCGCCTTCGTTTCTACGGTAATACCGGTGCAATGCTTACCATCCATAACAGGATCGCAGAAGAGCGCATCGTACAAAATTTGCACACCGCACTTGCGCAAAAGATCGTTCATTGCAAGGGCGAAGGCGCTCGGGGAGTACACAGTCTGATACCGTTCTTTTCCATCGATGCGGTCAGTACGATATTTCCATTTTTCCGGCAAAGACCCATATGAGTATTTTACAGACAGGTGCATCAGTTCCTCAGAGATACCACCCACGAGCCGACGGCCGTTTGCGTCATCGATACCCGGATTGTAAAAGACAATCAACCCCATCGTTGCAAGACCGCCTAGGAAGGCTCCTTTTTCAACAAGCATAACGCGTTTGTTTTGCCGCGCAGCGGCAAGTGCTGCGCTTACACCGGCGGGCCCTCCACCAATCACGATAACATCATACTTTTTGCCAACTTTTGCGGTAACTGTTTGCTTGATCAATGCGTTAGTATCCATAGTCTTCTCCTTCATTGAAATTGCGTTTTAAGTTATGTCACAATCATATCACAAAGCACGCAGAAATTTTTTTCTTCTTTTGTAACAAAATTCCAACAGAAAATTTTTCTAGCCGCTTTATGGACGATAGATAGTCAAAAAATAACCTCCCTTCACGAAAAATAGCATCAATGTGCCGCGTGTGCGGTCGATATAGCCGACAGCAAGCACAAAGTGTTCGCTACCTTAAAATAAAGTTACAAAAGCGGGAATTTATTTTATCTCATACTGTTGTATAATAGGGCCATCCAAAAGTCAGAGTTGACTATTTAAAAAAAGGAGGAAGCACAATGAAAAAGAGGCTTATTGCAGTAATTTTGGTTGTGTGCACGCTGGCAACAATGATGGTTGGCTGCAGCAAGGAGGAAACTCCAGAAGTAACGGAGCGTTTGGAGATCGTTATGTGGCATAACTTTACGGATCACCACGAGGCGTTCCTTGCTGAAATGTGCGAGAAGTTTAATCAGACCCAGGATCAGTATACCATGGTTTCCTACAGCCAGCCTAAGTCTGAATATGACGCCAAGATTATGCAGTCCGTAATGGCTGGCACTGGCCCCAATATCGCATTCGGCTATCCCGCCGATGCTAGCAGCTACATTGCTGAGGATCTGGTTCTCAACTTCACCCCCTACATCAACGATGCTGAAAACGGCATGCCTACATTCCGCGAGAACATTTCCGCTGGTCTGTATCAGGAGATCACCCAGTGGGGCGATGATGCGGTTTACATCCTTCCCACCGTCACCACCAGCCATGTGTTCTATTACAACAAGACCCTTTATGATGAGTTGAATTTGACCGTCCCCACTACTTGGGAGCAGGTGGAAGAGAACAGCCGCGCTATCTATGAGGCAAAGGGTATCCCTGGATTCGGCACTGACGATCAGCAAAAGACCTATCTGTGCATGCTGGTTCAGGACGGCTGCGGCGTGATCAACAACGAGACGAAGACTGTAGAGTTCGATAACGACACCGGTCTGAAGTGGATGACCTGGTTCTCCGACTGCGTGAAGGAAGGTATCTTCCGTCTGGTCGGAGAGGACGCTTACTTCTCCAACCCCTTTGGCAACGGCTCTGTGGGTTCCTACATTGGCACCAGTGCTGGTATCGACTTCGTTAAGGGAGCCGTGGGTGACAAGTTTGAGCTGGGCGTTGCTCCTATCCCTCTGGGTGAAGAGACCCCCTATGCCCCCTCCTTCGGTTCTTTCTTCTATGCCTTTAAGAACGAGAACGAAACCGTCAATCAGGGTATCTATGATTTCATGAAGTTCTTCATCTCCGAGGATAACCTGCCCGAGTGGGCCGTGATTTTCGGCGGTCTGCCTGCATACGCATGGGCTCGCGACAATGAGACCATTGACAATCTGATGGCAGAGAATCTTGCCATTCAGGCTCTGAGCCAGGAGATCGATCATATCGGTTATGTTTCTTCTATTACGGGCTCCAAGACCGTGCTGAACTCGATCAGCATGGCAATTGAAGCAGCCTGCACTGGCGTTCTTACCCCCGAGCAGGCTCTGGCACAGTGCGTAGAGGAGAGCAATGCGGCTCTCGGCCAGTAACGCTAAAAAGTACACTTTGATTGGTTAAGAAAAAAACAGCGCACCTTCCGGAGTTATCTGCTCTGGAAGGTGCGCAATTGGAAAAAGAAAATGACCCGGGAGGATAAAATGGAGGTTGTTCTTCAAAATTTGACGAAGCGATTCGATGATGTTGTGGCTGTAAATGACCTAAACCTTACCATCGAGAGCGGAAGTCTGGTTGCTTTATTGGGACCGTCGGGTTGCGGAAAGTCAACAACACTGAATATGCTTTCGGGGATACTCCCTGTTTCCGAAGGAAAGATTCTGTTCGACAATAAGGATGTTACTGCGCTGCCCCCGGAGGAGCGGAATATTGGACTCGTGTTCCAGAATTATGCCCTGTATCCGCATATGACGGTGGCCGAGAACATTTGTTTCCCTTTGATTTTTAAAAAGATCAAGAAAAAAGAGCGGATGGAGCGGGCGATGGAGCTTGCAAAGCTGACGCAAATCGATTCTCTGATGGACCGCAAGCCCGCACAGTTATCCGGTGGACAGCAGCAGCGCGTTGCCATTGCCAGAGCGTTAGCAAAAGAACCCGATATTTTGCTGCTTGATGAGCCTTTGTCCAACCTGGATGCAAAGCTCCGCGCGGAAATGAGAGAAGAGATCCGCCGTATTCAGCGCAGCACAGGCGTTACGACCATTTTCGTTACACACGATCAGGAAGAGGCCAGCAGCATTGCTGATAAGATCGTGCTGATGAGAGCCGGAAACGTACAGCAGACAGGCCGTCCTCGCGCAATCTATCAAAACCCCGCAAACCGTTTTGTGGCAGAATTTATCGGTACCCCTGCCATTAACTCCATCGCCGGCACGCTGGAGGGAGATACGTTTACACCAGATCACTGCACCTGTAAAGTGCAGGTACCGCAGCACTATTCGGATACACCCAGACGTGTGATTCTGGCCGTCCGTCCGGAAAGCCTTCTGCCCGGCTCGAATCGGAATGATGGCCTTATGGTTACGATGGTTGAGCGTCTGATGGTTGGAAAAGATGAGTTGGGCGTAATGCAACTGGGGGATATGCTGATTCGCGGATATATCCCGGATGAAGCTTCGCTACCAGAGGCCGGCTCGGATCAGCCTTTCACAGTCTGTTTGAAATCCTCTGGCGTTTTTCTCTTCGACGAGGAGACGGGAGAAAGATACGTATGAAAAAGAAAACGCGCGAACGGCAGCTTTTAAGCCATAAGCCTTTTGAGCCGCTACTCTATCTGGCACCGTTCTTTATCGGTGTAATCGTTTTTACGCTCTACCCATTTATTCGGATCATACTGATTTCCTTCATGGAGGATTATAAGTACATCAGCCACAGCTTCAGCGCGATCGGTCTTGGGAATTACACGAAGATATTTACGGATTCCTATTTCCACAGCGCGCTGAAAAACACAGGCATCTATGTGCTTTGTGTCGTTCCGCTGTCGTTGTGTTTGGGGCTGATTATCGCGGTGCTGCTGAATAAGAACATTAAGCTCCGTGGTCTGTTTCAAACCTGCTATTTCCTTCCGATAACCACCTCTGTAACGGCGCTGGGCCTGGTGTGGAAATGGATATTCAACTATGACTACGGTATCCTGAATTACTTACTGTCCTTGTTCAATATTGCACCGATCAACTGGCTGAACAATCCGTCATACGGCATGTTTTGCATCGTTATATACGGAACGTGGGCGATCTTACCCATTACGATCATCCTGCTGCTGGCCGGACTGCAGAACATTAACCCACAGTATGCAGTGGCCGCAAAGGTGGATGGAGCAAAAAGCCGTTCGGTCTTTTTCCGGATTACACTGCCGCTGATGGCACCGCAAATTGGTTTGGTAATGATCGTAAACGTGATCTCCACATCGAAGGTATTCAACGAGCTGTTTCCGCTGTTCAACGGAAAACCGGGTGTTGCTGGAAGCTTGTATACTCTGATTTATTACATCTATGACTCGTTCTACACCAAATGGCAGCTGGGACCGGCCGCAGCCAGTGCAGTGGTCCTGTTTGGTATCGTATTTTTGCTGACCATGTTGCAGCTGTTTGTGCAGCGCAAATGGAAGAACTATTAAGGAGACACCGATGAAAGTAAAGAAACTTTTAGGAAATACGGGTGTATATTGTATCTTAGTGGTCGGTGCCATCGTCATGGTGTTTCCGTTTTTATGGATGCTGCTCTCCTCATTTAAGTCTTTTGAGGAGGTTAGCATGCTTCCCCCCTCTCTTTTCCCTTCGGAGTGGCATCCAGAAAACTATTACTATGCGTTTAAAACGGCACCGTTTCTCCGCTATTTTCTCAACTCTGCGGTAGTCGCCATCGTTGTGGGTGCGATCCAATGCTTCACCACAATTCTTGCAGCCTTCGGTTTTACACGGTTGCGTTTCCGCGGAAGAGACACCCTGTTTGCGGTTTCCCTTGGCATGATGATGGTTCCGTTTGAAATGCTTGTGATCACCAACTATATCACTATCGCAGACTGGGGAATGATCGATTCGCTGATTGCGATGATCATTCCCTTCACCTCAAGTATTTTTTATACGTTTATTCTCCGCGGATTCTTCCAGAGCATCCCGGACAGCCTCTACTATTCGGCCCGGATCGATGGAGCAGGCAACTGGTCGTATCTATGGAGAGTGATGGTGCCGATTGCCAAACCTGCTATTGTAACCAATATCCTGCTGGGAACGATCACCTCGTGGAACTCGTTCTTGTGGCCGATGCTGGTTACCAACGTGCAGGAATCCCGAACTCTGCCGTTTGGTCTGTACGCATTTATGAATGAGGCGGGCATTCGCTATGAGCGCCTCATGGCCGGTGCGACCATTGTGGTTCTGCCAATGATTATTTTGTTCCTCTTTGCACGCAAGAGCATTGTATCTGGTGTTGCAAGAGGTGGAATTAAGGGATAATTGTCCCCGTTATGGCGAATTAAGAAAGATTTGAACAAGAGTGAAGCACTGAGTCCTGGTATACCTAATCAAAAAGGTGGCTATCGCGCTCGATAGCCACCTTTTTCGTTGCTATGTAGTTCTTAAAGCGGTGTCAACAGAGTATGAGTCGGGTGCTCTGCCCCTGCGACAAAGCGCGAATGGAGAGATTCTACAGTCAGCGCAGTATTAAATCCATAGAGAGGGGCTTCAATAACGGCTCTATAATACAAAGGAGTTTTAACGATGAAACACTACGACATTATTATTATCGGCGCAGGTCCCGGCGGTATTTTCTCCGCCTATGAGCTGAAGAAGCTGCAGCCGGAGTGGAAGGTGGCTGTCTTTGAGGCGGGCAACCCTCTCCATAAGCGTAAGTGTCCCATTGATGGTGTAAAGATCAAGTCCTGCATCAAATGCAAGACCTGCGCCATTATGAACGGTTTCGGCGGTGCAGGCGCATTCTCCGATGGTAAGTATAATATTACCAACGAGTTTGGCGGCACGCTCTATGAGTATATCGGCAAGACCGAGGCGTTGGATCTGATGCACTATGTAGACGAGATCAACATGGCTAACGGCGGTGAGGGTACACGCCTCTACACCACCGCAGGCAGTGAGTTCAAGCGCAAGTGCTTGCAGAACAATCTCCACCTGTTGGACGCTTCTGTCCGCCATTTGGGCACGGATATTAACTACACTGTCCTTGAAAACCTGTATAACGACCTCAAGGAAGGCGTGGACTTCTATTTCAACACTCCCGTGGATTCTCTGAAGAAGCTGGACAATGGCTATGCCGCCCAGACGGCACAGGGCGAATTCACCTGCGAGAAATGCATTATCTCCGTGGGTCGCAGCGGCAGCAAGTGGATGGAGCGGGTATGCAGTGATCTACAGATCCCCACTCTCTCTAACCGCGTGGATATTGGTGTCCGCGTGGAACTGCCCGCCGAGGTCTTTGCCCCCATTACCGACGAGCTCTACGAGAGCAAGATCGTGTATAAGACCCAGAAGTATCAGGATAAGGTCCGCACCTTCTGCATGAACCCCAAGGGCGCAGTGGTCAACGAGAACACCTACGGCATTGTCACCGTTAATGGTCACAGCTACGAAGATCCTGCACTCCATACCGATAACACCAACTTTGCTCTCTTGGTATCCAAGCACTTTACCGAGCCCTTCCGTGACAGTAACGGCTACGGCGAGAGCATTGCTCGCCTCAGCAACATGTTGGGCGGCGGCGTCATCGTGCAGCGTTTCGGCGACCTCATTCGCGGTCAGCGTTCTACCGAAAAGCGTTTGCAGAAGAGCTTCATGACGCCCACGCTCTCTGCTACTCCCGGCGATCTGAGCCTGGTGATCCCCAAGCGCATCCTGGACAGCATTATCGAGATGATCTACGCCCTCGATAAGATCGCTCCCGGTACTGCCAGCGACGAGACCCTCCTCTACGGCGTGGAAGTGAAGTTCTACAATATGGAAGTGGCTCTGGATAAGAATCTGGAGACCTGCCATAAGAACCTCTTTGTCATCGGCGACGGCTCCGGTGTGACCCATTCTCTCAGCCACGCCAGCGCCAGCGGCGTATATGTTGCCCGCTACCTGGCAGAAAACAGCTAAGTTCTAAGTGAATATGCTCCCCCTCATACAGCTGTAACGGAGATAGCTTTATTTTGAACGTTTGTCCCGTTAGTAGCCTACTTTAATTATAGCGTCTGAATAGACCAGCGTTCAAAAATTTTAAACCACCTAGGCTCCAAGCCCAGGTGGTTTTGTCATTAGCGTTGGTTCCTGTTTCGTGTTTTTCGCTTTACCTCTAGATCTACGCTCTAAGAATTTACGCCGTTTTCTAATCGCTAATTCAACAAAATACGCTTATTGTTGAACTAGAGAGAAACGTCTTTTCAGCAGTCAGACAGACATTTGCTATAATTGTAGTACAGTCTGAGAAGGGCATTTCGCTTAATTCTACTAAGCAGTTCCTCAAATCCCCATCGAATAACCTCAGTAGGTGGCAAAGCCATTGTGTTGAGGACAGCATCAACGGTAACTTCGTGCTTAAACAGGATGAGAAGCAAATCCTCTTCAAAAGGATGAAGCGTACATATAAGAAATGAAACGGTCGTTTTGCGGGGGAATTTTAAACAATTGAAAAGTATGTTTTTGGCAAGTATAATACAAAAAAACAACTGCGAGGAGTGTCATTGAGTCAGCTTTGTTGAGCTAAGAGAGAACTCAACAAAGGAAAGGGTGTGGTGTCTGGGGTGTTTGCCATCATTCCTGTACCTGCCGATACATGGTGCAGGCATCGTCTTTACCCGCGTTTTCACGGACATCCAGCACCTCTACCGTCAACTCCTTCTGCCCAAAGCGGATGGTGATCTTGTCCCCCACCTTCACATCGTAGGAGGCGCGGACTACGCGGCCATACACCGACACGCGCTCATTGTCGCAGGCCTCGTTTGCCACGGTACGCCGCTTAATGAGGCGGCTGACCTTCAAATACTTGTCCAATCTCATGGCGGTTCTCCTATTGCGAAAAAACCCGCCGCCTGAAAGGCGGCGGGACTTTCACCTTGTGGTTTTCTTACTTAACGGCGTCCTTCAGAGCCTTGCCGGCCTTGAAAGCGGGAACCTTGGAAGCGGGGATGGTCACGGCCTTCTTGGTCTGGGGGTTGATGCCGGTACGCTCAGCGCGCTGCTTCACCTCGAAAGAGCCAAAGCCAACAACCTGCACCTTACCATCGGCGATCATGCCCTCGGTGATGGCGGCGAAAGTGGCGGAAACGGCGATCTCAGCGTCCTTCTTGGTCATGCCGGCCTTCTCGGCAACAGCGGCGATCAGTTCAGTCTTATTCATGGATGTTCCTCCTAAAAAAGTTTCCTTTGTAGCGCAGGCTGCGGGAAAAGCGCCCGCGTGTAAAAGCAAAAAATAGCGTCCGAAACGGACTGCACATATGAGTTTACTACACTTATCCGTTCAATGCAAGGGTTTTTCGCAGAAATACGAAAAAATCAAGAGAACGGCACAAATTTCGTCAGTTTTCTACCGAATGGGAGGTTTTTTACGTCCTCTTTTCTAACGGCGCCCACCGCCAAAGCGAGGATGCCATACACCACGACTGCCAAGGCAATGGCCAGCAGCGTGGCAAGGGTCGGCTCCATCTTCGCAGCGAGAAAGGCATAGCTTCCGCGGGCAAACATGGCCATAACAAGTGTAGCCGCTGCGCTGCGCCACAGGGCGGATACGATGCCTACGCCACGACCCGCCGCATGGCGGACACACAGCATGTTCAGCGCGGCGATGACGGCATAGCCCAGCAGCGTGCCCCACGCCGCACCGGCGATGGAGATGTGGGGGTTGCTCACCAGCAACACGGTCGCCACCACCTTCACCACGCCGCCGCTCAGCAGCGTCCACACAGGCCACCGCTCACGGCCGCAGGCCTGCAAAATACCGTTGGTGATGGTCATCAAGCACACGCAGCACGAGGCGATACCCAGCACCTGCAAGTGGGGCGTGGCTGCCGCTGCCGTGTCCGGCACAGCGGGGTAGAGCAGGGATAAGATGGGCCCTGCCATGACGCTCAAGCCTGCACCCATGGGGAAGGCGAACAGCGCCGTCAAGCGCAGCGCCATACGGATGTGGTGCTGCTGGGCTGCCAGATTTCCTTTGGCCCGCTCTGCCGACAAGGTAGGCATCAAGGATACCGACAGGGGGATAATGAAGGACGATGGCAGCACAAAAAGGGTCATGCCGAAGGTGTACTGTCCGTAGAGTTCCACCGCTTGGGCCGCGGTGTGGTGGAGGCTGTGCTGCAGGGTATAGAGCACCAGCGCCTGATCCACCAGCGTGATAAGGCTCATGCCCACGGCGGCAATGGTGATGGGTACGCCGCCGGAGACCAGCTGGTGCAAAATCTCCCTGCGAGGTGCAGGGGTGTCGGGCCGCGCCACCATGACGCGGCGATCACGCAGCACCAGCACCAACAGCAAAAAGGCCAAGGCCAGCGCCGCGCCTACTGTCACGCCGAAAATGGCGGCGGCAGCACCCTCGGCACTGTTGGCGCCGCGGCGCAGCAGATAGGCACACAGACCGAGGCCGACGCCCAGCTTTCCCGCCGACTCGATGATCTGACTCACCGCCGTGGGGGTCATCTCATTCATGCCCTGTGTATAGCCACGGACAGCGGAGGTAAGGCACACGCACACCACGGCGGGGGACAGGGCGCGGATAGCCATCCACGCATCGCCATCCTGCAAAAGGCGGGCAAAGGCGCGGGGAAGGCCAAACATCATCGCCGTACAGACAAGGCCTACCAGTCCCAACAGCCACAGGGCGGTGGTAAACACACGCTGCGCCTGCCGATGGCGGCCTAAGGCCGTGGCCTCCGCCACAAGGCGGGAGGTGACGACGGGCAAACCCGCCGTAGAGAGGGTCAAAAGCAGGGTGTAGACATTATAGGCGGCGTAAAAGTGGGCCATGCCGGTGCTGTCCAGCATGTTGCCAAGGGGGATCTTATACAGCGCCCCCAGCACTTTGGTCACCGCTACCGCCGCAGCCAGCACCGCCGCGCCCGATATAAACGACTTCTTCTGCGTGGTGCTCACCTCCACGGCAATGTTCTGCCATACTTATTTCCCCAACATCTCACGGTGGAAGGCGGCGAATTTTTCCAGATTCTCCGCGATCTTCTCCTCACGTTGGATATACTCCGTGGGGAACTTGGGATGGAAGAGCCGCTCAATGCGGTCATCACGGCGAATATCCACCATTTTGGTAGAGCCGCCTGCACCCAAGGAGAGGATACTGTGGTGCTCTTCCATGATGTAGATATTATATAAGCCTTCGCTGCCCGGTATGCTCCAACCTACGTTTTCAAAGCTGCCGGACATGTATTTCTGCCGATAGAGATAGTAGGGGGCAAAGCCGTGGCTGCGGAGTGTGGGGTCAGCATAGTCCAGCATCTCTGCCACCGCCTCGGGCGGGGGAATTGCGCCGCCCTTCAGGGTCAGGCTGCTGCCCTTTTTCAAACTCAGGGTATGGACGGTGATATTATCTGCCCCGTAGGCAAGGCAGGTGTCCAGCGTGTGACGGAAGCCCTCGGGTGTGTCGGCAGGGAGGCCGGCGATCAAGTCCATGTTCACATGGGGGAAGCCCATGGAGGTAGCCAGTTCCATGGCCGTTTCAATATCTGCCGCGCTGTGGCGGCGGCCGATGGCCTGCAGCACCTCATCGGAGAGGGACTGGGGATTGACGCTGATGCGGTCTACCCCGTGGTCGAGGAGCACCTGCAATTTCTCACGGTCGATGGTGTCGGGGCGGCCTGCCTCAATGCAGTATTCCACCATGTTGGTCAGGTCGAAATGCTTATTGAGGTGGGTCAGCAGACGATCCATCTGCTGGGCCGAGAGGGTGGTAGGCGTACCGCCGCCCATGTAGAAGGAGCGGATGGCAAGACCCGTGTCCTTCACCATCTGTCCCGCCTGCGTGATCTCCGCCATCAGCGCCTCCAAATAAGGCTCCATCAAGCGGAAGGACTTCTCCACCGCTTGAGAGACGAAGGAACAGTAGGTGCAGCGGGTGGGGCAGAAGGGGATGCCCACATAGAGGGAGATATGGTTGGGGCCGAGGGCCTCCTTGGCGATGCGGCCTGCCTCCGCCGCCTCTACGCAGAGACGGGCGCGAGCAGGAGAGACAAAGTAGGTCTTTTCCAGCGTTTTCTTAGCTTGCTGAGGGCTCTGTCCGCTCTTCATCAAGCGGGTGGCCAGCTTGCCGGGGCGTACACCGGTAAGGCTGCCCCATACGGGGACTTTGCCCAACACCTGCACGGCGGCCTTAAAAAAGCTCATTTTCAGGGCGCGCTGGCGCAGGCCTTCCTTCTGATACTCCGTAAAGTCCTCAGGCAGGCGCACACGGGAAAGACCGCGGCCCTCCCGTCCGTCATAGACGATGCGGGTGGTCGCGGTGGTGTAGATCTCGCCCTCGGACAGCTTCACCCACGCACAGCGTGTTTCGTCCGCGTCCACATCATAGACGGGGCGCTCGGTGGGGAAGAAGGCCAGCAGGTCCTGTTCAATGGCGTAGCGGTCGTTATGACCGGTAAAAATCAGTTTCATTGTGCCATTCCTTGACGCATATAGGGATTGTTGTTGCGCTCAAAGTTCATATCCGTGGACATTTCGTGTCCGGGATAGACGGTGTACTGTCCCTCCATGCGGCCCAAACGGGCGAGGGAGGACAGCATCTTGCGGTAATCGCCGCCGGGGAAGTCGCAGCGGCCGCAGTTGGCCCGGAAGAGGGTGTCGCCGGAGAAGATGGTATCGCCCGTCACCAAGCACACAGAGCCGGGAGAGTGGCCGGGGGTCTCCATGACGCGGAGGACGAGGTTGCCCACTGTGAGGACATCGCCCTCTTTATAATAGCGCTGGTTATGCTCACCCAGACGGGGGAAGCGGAGATCGCCGCCGCGACCGTCCACCACCTCGGCCTCGTGGATATACACAGGCAGGTCGGGGTAGGTCTCCAGCACTTCGCCGAGACCGTTCCAGTGGTCAAAATGACCGTGGGTCATAAATACGGCAACAGGGGTGCAGCCCAAATTCTCCACGGCGCGGCAGATATAGCTGCCGTTGTCGCCGGGGTCGACGATGGCGCAGACCTTGCTGACCTCATCGCAGAGGATGTAGCAGTTGGTCATAATGGGGCCAACCTGCAACGTCGAAACTTTCATCTTCTCTCCTCCTTACAGGTTGTCGGTGTCCACCACCAGGGTCAGAGGGCCGTCGTTGAGGGAGTCCACCTCCATATAGGCGCCGAACTCACCGGTCTCGGTGCGGAAGCCCTTGGAACGGCACTCGGCAACGAACTTCTCATACAGGGGGATGGCCACCTCGGGACGGGCGGCGGCGAGGAAATCGGGACGGCGACCCTTCTTGCAGTTGCCGTACAGGGTGAACTGGGAGATGATCATCAACTCGCCGTTGACCTCCTCGAGGCCACGGTTCATCTTGCCGTCGGCATCTTCAAAAATACGCAGCTTCGTCAGCTTGTCAGCCAGCTTCACCGCCTGTGCCTCCGTGTCCTCATGGGTGATACCCAGCAGGATCAAAAAGCCCTCGCCAATGGAGCGCTTCTCCTTGCCGTCGATGGTGACGGAAGCGTGCTTCACGCGGGTCATTACTGCTCTCATATGGTAATTCTCCTTTTATTTCTTCATTTCTCAGCCGGTGGGGCGGGTCACCTTCATGACGCCGGGAATCTGCTCAAGACGGTTCATCACCGTTTTCAGCTGCTGACCGTCCTCCACCTCGATACCTACATCCAGCACGCCGAAACCATCCACCGTCACAGGGCGGGCGTTGAGGCTGGTGATGCGGGTCTTGGTTGCGGAGAACACGGTGGACACATCCACCAGCAGGTTGTTGCGGTCGCGGGCCACGATCTGAATGGTGGTGTGGTAGCTCTCCTCCAGCTTGTCGGCCCAGCTGACGCGGATCCAACGACCTGCCAACTCCGGTTTTTCCTTATCACGCAGCACATTGGGGCAGTCGGCGCGGTGGATGGACACACCGTAGCCACGGGTGATAAAGCCCTCGAT
>JAZQMH010000205.1:0-10228 GCA_045543255.1 Vescimonas sp. | reverse complement strand
TATCTAATCAAATCTCCACTACATACAAAACGACCCTTCCGCCTCTGCGGAAGGGGCGTTTTTTCTTATTCACCGTGCAAATGTTTCCACAGGGCGTTGGCTACCGCCGCAGGCAGCACGGCCGAGATTTCTTCCTCCGTAGCCTTTTCCACCGCCCGCACTGTACCGAAATGCTTCAATAGGGCGCTCTTTCTGGCAGGGCCGAGACCACTTACGCCGTCAAGGCGGCTGCGGAAGGTACGCTTTTTCCGCTTCTGCCGCTGGAAGGTGATGGCGAAGCGGTGGGTCTCCTCCTGTATCCGTCCGATGAGGGCGAAAATGTGGGGGGATTGGGAGATGCCCAGCTCCGCACCCTCGGGGGTGACGAGTGCGCGGGTGCGGTGGCGGTCATCCTTCACCATGCCCAAGGTGGGGAGTTCCACTCCCATCTCCCGCTGGGCAGCCAGCGCCGCATTCACCTGTCCCAAGCCGCCGTCAATGAGCAGCACATCGGGCAGGGGCGAGAACTTCTCATCCTCCGCGTGGCTCAACCGCCGCAGCAGCACCTCGTACATGGCGGCGTAGTCATCCCCCGCATCCGCCGTCTCCACGGCGAACTTGCGGTAATCCCGCTTCAAGGGCTTGCCATCGGCGAACACCACCATGGAGGCCACCGTGTCCTGTCCACCCAAGTGGGAAATATCGTAGCTCTCCATCCGCTTGGGCAGGGTGGGCAGGGATGCCAATTTCTGCAAATCTGTCAGCGTGCGGCTCACCCGCTCGGACTCGGTGGTAATACGCTCCACCTCTTCCCGAGCATTCTGCCGCGCCATCTCCACCAAGTGAGACCGCTCGCCGCGCTGGGGCACATGGAGGCGCACTTTTCGCCCCACACGCTCGGAAAGGGCCTGCTCCAAGGTCTCCGCCCCCTCAAACGCGCAGGGCAGCAAAATTTCGCGGGGCAGGGCGTTTCGCGCCAAGTAGTACTGGCTCAGCACCGCCGACAAAATCTCTCCTTCCCCCGTATCTGCCGCCGTGGGAAATACCTCCATCTCGCGGCCTAAGAGGTCGCCGTTTTCAATGTGCAGCACCGCCGCGCCGCACTTGGCAGCGCCGCTGTAGATACCCCACACATCGGTGTCAGCGCAGGCTCCTGCAATGACCTGCTGTTCCTTGGAGAGAACGCTTAGCGCTTGGATGCGGTCGCGGAGTACCGCCGCTTTTTCAAACTCCCAGTTCTCCGCAGCCTCCGCCATCTCCTGTTCCATAGCGGCGCTCACCTGCCGCAGCTTTCCCGAAAACAGCCCCGCCGCCTGCTCCATGCGGCGGCGATACTCCGCCCCATCGGGGCCATCGGCGCGGCAAAAGCCGTCACACTTGCCGATATGGTAGTTGAGGCAGGGCCGCTCCTTACCAATGTCGCGGGGAAAACGGCGGGTGCAGGTGGGCAGCTTCAGCGCTGCCGACACGGCGTGGAGCGCCTGCCGCGTCTCATGTCGTCCACCGAAGGGGCCAAAATACTGCGCCCCATCCTCGGCAGCCTTACTGACCATAGTAAAGCGGGGATATTCCTCCTTCCCATCCAAGCGGACAAAGGGATAGCCCTTATCATCCTTCAAGAGGATATTATAGCGGGGCTGATGGCGCTTGATGAGGGAGTTTTCCAAGATGAGGGCCTCAAACTCCGAGCGCACCACAATGGTGTCGAACTTCTCCACCTGCGACACCATAAGCCGCGTCTTTTCATTGTGCCGCGAGGCGGATTGGAAATACTGGCTCACGCGGTTGCGGAGTTTCTTCGCCTTGCCCACATAGATGACCAACCCCGTCTTGTCCATCATGAGATAGACGCCGGGGGACAGGGGCAAACTCTCCGCCACCTGCAATAGTTCTTCTCTCGTCACGTTCCCTCACCTCCTTTTCTTACGTGCAGTATACCACGCCGCAGCCGCAGGGCGCAAGGTTGCTTTTTGCCGATGGGAGAGGTATAATGGAGAAAATTCCACCTCACCAACAAGGAGGACACCGCCATGATTCAGGATATTGCCCCGCATCGCCTTGACCGCCGCTACGATACACGCCCCGCCGCCGACGGTGACATCGCCCTTTGCTACCAAAAAGGCACGGTGCTGCTGGAAGTCGTAGGGGAGGACTACGCCCTGCCCCGTTTCGGCAAGCAGCTCCCCGTTAGCGATGCCCGCCATCTTTTCGAGCTGGATGGGGACGACTGCTTCATGGTGATGAATCCCCCCGCCGAAGCACCCGCAGGCTGCCGCTACGTGCCCTATATGGAGCTGCGAGCCGTCCGTCCCCAAGAGGTGGCTTTCGCCGCCATTACGGGGGCACAATTGCACCGTTGGTACGGCTCTCGCAAATTCTGCGGACGCTGCGGACAGAAGATGCAGCCCAGCGACATTGAGCGTGCCATGGTCTGCCCCGACTGCGGCCTTATTGAATACCCCAAAATCTGCCCCGCCGTCATCGTCGCCGTCATCAATGGCGACAAGCTGATGGTGACTCGCTACGCCGACCGCCCCTTCCGCGGCTGGGCGCTGATTGCGGGCTTTGTGGAAATCGGCGAAACGCTGGAGGACACCGTCCGCCGCGAGGTGATGGAAGAGGTAGGCGTGAAGGTGAAGAACCTGCGCTACTATAAAAACCAGCCTTGGTCGTTCACCGACACGCTGCTGTGCGGCTTCTACTGCGACCTCGACGGCGATGACACCGTGACGCTGGACACGGCAGAGCTGAAGGAAGCCCACTGGCTCTCCCGCGAGGAGATCCCGCCCCGCCAGAATGAGGCCAGCCTCACTGCCGAGATGATGGAGCGCTTCCGCTTGGGCGAAGAATGTTGATAAACGAAAAATGTTGATAAAAAAGAGAGCCTGCCATGAGCAGGCTCTCTTTTTTATCACTTCTTATTTTCGCTGTTTTCTTCCTCTTCTTCCTTGGTGGGACGGGCTTTGGGCAAGTCCCAACGGAAGTGGGCGGCGCACAGACGCAGCAGAAATACCACTACAAAACCGCCAATATAGCTCACACTCAGTTCCGTAAAGCTATGGCAGATACAGCACACCAGCGCACCTGCCGCTGCGGCAAGAGCATAGATGTGCTTTACAAAGATGTAGGGCACATCTCCTGCCAGCACATCGCGGAGGACACCGCCGCCTACACCCGTCAGCGTACCCATAAACACGCACAAGAGCATATTCTCCCCATAACCCGCCGCCACCGTAGCACCTACGCCCACTACGGTGAAGATGGCAAGGCCCAACGAGTCGGTCAACAGCAGCAGCAAGTCAAACAGCTTATGGTTGGCAAAGAGTGCGCCGCGCAGCGCAGGCACAAACATCACCAACGACGCAGCCACCGCCACATAGAGGTACACAGGATGGGTAAACACTGCAGGAGGCAATGCGCCCAGCAGCACATCGCGGGTAATACCGCCGCCAATGGCGGTGACCACACCCAACACGCACACGCCGAGAATGTCCATATTCTTCCGAATGCCCGTAATGGCGCCGCTGATGGCAAAGGCCACCGTGCCGAACAGCTCTAAAATAAAGGTCAGATTGCCCATTGCAACTCTCTCCTCGTATCTTTCGTCAAATCACTTCACAGTATAGGCGAAGAAACGAAAAAGTCAACCGTTCATCGAGAAAATTACCGTAGACAAGGGCCCCATTTGCGGCTATACTGTATCGTGGTGGTGTATGGTTGCCACCAAGTCATACTGCTCAAATGAAAGAAAGTTGAGGATCACCTATGTCTAACATTACCAAAACCGCCATGATTACCGTCTGCGGCCGCCCCAACGTGGGCAAGTCCAGCCTCACCAATGCATTGGTAGGCGAGAAAATTGCCATCGTGTCCAAGAAGCCCCAGACCACCCGCAACCGCATTTACGGCGTGGTGAATCGTGACGATACCCAGTTTGTCCTGCTGGATACCCCCGGCCTTCACAAGCCCAAGTCCCGCCTCGGCGACTACATGGTGAAGGTGGTGCGGGAGAGCCTCTCCTCTGTGGAGGCAGCCCTCCTGCTGGTAGAGCCCATCGCCCATGTGGGTGAGCCCGAGCGCATTTTGCTCCAGCGCATCCGTGAGGAAAAGCTCCCTGCCGTGTTGTGCATCAACAAGGTGGACACGGTGGAGGATAAGGCCGCCCTTTTGGAGGTCATCGCCGCCTATAGTGCCGAGTACGACGGTTTCGATGCCATCATCCCCATCTCCGCCCGCACAGGCGACGGCTTGGGGGATCTTTTGAAGCAGCTGGAGAAGTACGCACAGGAAGGCCCGCAGCTCTTCCCCGACGATATGACCACCGACCAGCCCGACGCACAGGTCTGCGCCGAGATGGTGCGCGAGAAGATGCTCCACTGCCTCGATAAGGAGACCCCCCACGGTACTGCCGTGGAGGTCACCCGCTTCACCGAGCGTGTGGACACGGGCATCATCGATCTCGATGTGACCATCTACTGCGAAAAAGCCAGCCACAAGGGCATCATCATCGGCAAGGGCGGCGAGATGATCAAGCGCATCAGCTCCCTCGCCCGCCGCGACATTGAGAAGTTCATGGGCACCAAGGTCTACATGGAAACTTGGGTCAAGGTGAAGGAGAACTGGCGCGATAACGTCCACTTCATCCGCTCTCAGGGCTTCGAGGAGTAAGGGATGGACAGCGGCAAGTTCGTCGCCGCAGGCCTTGTGCTGCGGCAAACCGCCACGAAGGAGAGCGACTATATTCTCACGGTGCTGACCGCCGACGGCATCCTCAGTGTCATCGCCAAGGGTGCCCGCAGCCGCCGCAGCCGCTACAGCGCCGCCTGCCAGTTTTTGGCCTACAGCGAACTGACGGTGACCAAGAAGGGGGACTGGGTCTATCTCAACGAGGCCTCCACCATTGAGCTCTTTGACGGGGTGCGCCTCGATTTTGAAAAGTTGGCGCTGGCTTCTTTCTTCGCAGAGCTCACCGAAACGGTGTGCCGCGAGCAGTGGGAGGCATCGGAGATGCTGTCTCTCCTTTTGAACGCACTCTACGCCCTCTCTGCCCTGCAAAAGCCGCCCCGCCTTGTAAAGACCGCCTTTACATGGCGCTTTCTCTCGGCGGCGGGCTTCGCCCCCCTCATTGACGGCTGCGCCATCTGTGGCTGTGAAAGTCCCCAGCAGCCCCTGCTGGATGTTCACGAGGGCGTGCTGCGCTGCGGCACTTGTCCCGCCACGGCAGGACTCTCCGTCCCCTTGAGTGAGAGCGGCCTTGCGGCCTTGCGCCACATTCTCTACTGTCCCCCCAAGCGGCTCTATAGCTTCACCATCCCCGACCAAGCCCTGCGCCTTCTCGACAGTGCAGGGGAAACCTTCTGCACCGTCCAGTTGGAGCGCACCTTCCGCACACTGGACTATTACAAAGACATTCTACCCCCAGAGGAAATCACGATATGAGTGAACTGTTTGAAAAATCTATCCGCACTTTAGAGCTGCCCACCGTCCTTTCGCAGCTGTCCGCCTGCGCCGTCAGCGAGGCGGCGCGGGAGAAGTGCCTCCGCGCCTTCCCCGCCACCGACCGCGACGATGTGGTGCGTCTGCTGGATGAAACGGATGCCGCCAAGGAGCGGATGCAGCTCCACGGCGCACCCAATTTCGCAGGCGTGAAAGATGTGGCAGCGGCCTTGCAGCGCGCTGACCAAGGCGGCATGCTGAATACCCGCGAACTGCTGGACATCGCAGGGGTACTGACCGCCGCCCGCCGCGTGCAGGAATACGATGCCGAGCGCAAGGGGGAGGCCACCTGTATTGACCGCCTCTTCTCCGCCATCCACACCAACCGCTATTTGGAGGATAAAATCCACAGCGCCATCCTCGATGAGGAGAGCATCGCCGACAGCGCCAGCGCGGAGCTGAGCGACATTCGCCGCAAGATGCGCATCGCCGCCACCAAAGGCCGCCAGATTTTGCAGAAAATCATCTCCTCCCCCTCCTATGCCAAGGTGCTGCAGGAAGCCCTCATCACCCAGCGTGACGGGCGCTTCGTGGTGCCTGTGAAGGCGGAGTATAAGTCCTCCCTCCCCGGTCTCGTCCACGACATCTCCTCCTCCGGCGCAACGCTGTTCATCGAGCCTATGGGCGTGGTGCAGGCCAACAACGAGCTGAAGGAGCTGGAAGCCCGTGAGGAGAAGGAAATCGAGCGGATCTTGATGGCACTCTCTGCTGAAGCCGCCTCCGCCCGTGAAACCATCGTCTACGACTATGATATCCTCGTCCACTTGGACGTCATCTTCGCCCGCGCGCAACTGAGCTACAAAATGGACGGCAGCCGCCCCGAGGTGGTGCGCCGCGGCGCGATCTCCCTCAAAAAAGCACGCCATCCTCTCTTAGACCGCGCTAAGGCTGTCCCCATCACGGTGGAACTGGGCGGCGAGTACGATACCCTCGTCATCACAGGCCCTAACACCGGCGGTAAGACGGTGACGCTGAAAACCTTGGGTCTTTTGTGCCTTATGGCACAGTGCGGTCTCCATATCCCCGCCGACAGTGGCTCGCAAATCCGCGTCTTTGACCGCATCCTCGCCGATGTGGGCGACGAGCAGAGCATTGAGCAGAGCCTTTCTACCTTCTCGGCCCATATGTCCAACATTGTGGAGATTCTCGACAAGGCCGATGACCACAGTCTCATCCTCTTCGATGAGTTGGGCGCAGGCACCGACCCCATCGAGGGTGCGGCACTGGCTATTGCCATTATCCAGCACGCCCGTGATAAGGGTGCGCTAACGGCCTCCACCACCCACTATGCGGAGCTGAAAACCTTCGCCATGACCACCGCAGGTGTGGAAAACGCCAGCTGTGAGTTCGATGTGCAGACGTTGCGCCCCACCTACCGCCTGTTGGTGGGTATTCCCGGTAAGTCTAACGCCTTTGCCATCTCCCGCCGCCTCGGTCTCCCCGAGGAGGTCATTGACGCGGCAAAGCAACAGATGGACAGCGAATCTGTCCGCTTTGAAGATGTGCTGACCCAGTTGGAGGAAAAGCGCCAGCGCTTGGAGAAAGCACAGAACGAGGCCAACCGCCTGTGGCAGCAACGGGAAGAGGATGCCCGCAAAGCCCGCACCTACCGCGAGCAGATGGAGCGTGCCAAGGAAAACGCCCGCGCCAAGGGCGAGGCGGAGGCACGGCGCATTGTGGAGCAGGCGCGGATGCAGACGGAGAACATCTTCGCAGAGCTGGACGCCCTCCGCAAGCAGCAGGCAAAGCAGGCCAACCACCAGTCCCTCAACGATGCCAAGGCCGCCATTCGCCGCAACTTGAACGCCGCCCACGACGCCCTCTACGCCCGTGAGAAGGAGACGGAGGAGCTTGCCCCCTCCCGCCCCATCGCCGTGGGCGATATGGTGGAGCTTGCCGGTGTCCGCACCGCCGCTACGGTGCTGAATGTCAACTCCGACGGCTCGCTCCTGCTGCAGGCAGGCAAGATGAAGATGACCGTCAAGCCCGGACAGGTGCGATTGGTGGAATCCGCCGAGGAGATCGAAAAACGCAAGAAGCTCAACGCCGCCTCCCAGCGCAAGCAGGCCACCACCCAAATCAACCTCACACCCCGCGCCGCTACGGAACTGGATATCCGTGGCCTCGAAACACTGGAGGCCGAGAGTGTGGTGGAGAATTATATCGATGCCGCCGTCATGGCAAAGCTGGGCAGCGTCACCATCATCCACGGTAAGGGCACGGGCGCTCTCCGCAAGGCTGTCCACGACATGCTCAAGCGCAACCGCGCCGTCAAGTCCTTCCGCCTCGGTCACTATGGTGAGGGTGAGGCCGGTGTCACGGTGGTGGAACTGAAATAAGCTTCATTTTTGCCAAATCTGACAAAACGCACACGATTTAAAGGCCTAAACTATGATATTTCGTAGCAATGCCCTATTGCAAGGCTTTGAGAAGTTCGGTATAATGTGGATAGTATCCTTACGGTTGATTGTGCCGATAAATGTGATATAAGGAGAGCGGAACATGTATACGAAGGAAATTACTGTCAATAACGAAGTCGGTCTGCACGCCAGACCCGCCACCTATTTCATTCAGAAGGCCAACGAGTTCAAGTGCGGCATCTGGGTGGAGAAAGAGGAGCGTCGCGTCAATGCCAAGAGCCTGCTGGGCGTTCTGAGCCTGGGCATCGTGAAGGGCACGACCATCACCCTCATCGCCGACGGCGCTGACGAGGAGGCCTGCGTGGAAGCACTGGCTGATCTCATCGCCAACCAGCTCAACTAAACGAGAGAAAGTCCCGCCCACATGGGCGGGACTTTTGTGCCCTTTTCTCTGTATAGAAAAAATCCCGTCCTTGCGGACGGGATTTTTTTATTGGCTTTTTTAGTTCATCTGCTTTCTGCGGCTCAGATTCACCGTACCGTCGGTCATGGAAGCCACGCTGTCGAGGCTCTTGCCGGTGCCCTCTGCCACGCAGGAGATGGCGTCGGCGGCTACGATGGTCTGAATACCGGTGCGGGACTCCACCAGCTTGTCAAAACCGTCGATCAGAGAACCGCCGCCGGTCATGACGATACCGTTGTTGGAGATATCCGCCACCAGCTCGGGAGGCGTGCGCTCCAGCACACCGTGGATGGCCTCGAGAATGCGCTCCACAGGCTCTTCAAAGGCCTCCAGCATCTCCGTAGAGGTGATGGACAGCGTCTTGGGCAGACCCGTCAGCAGGCAGCGGCCCTTCACATCGATGCAGGTCTCCTGCTCCTTGGGGAACACGCAGCCGATCTGGATCTTCATCAGCTCTGCGGTACGCTCGCCCACCAGCACATTGTGCTTGCGGCGCATATACTTGACGATGGACTCGTTGAACTGGTCGCCTGCCACCTTGATGGACACAGACTCCACCACGCCGCTGAGGGAGATAACGGCAATATCCGTCGTACCGCCGCCGATATCCACCACCATGTTGCCGTCGGGCTTGGCAATGTCGAGACCGGCACCGATAGCGGCAGCCACAGGCTCTTCAATGAGATAGACGCGGCGGGCACCAGCCTGAATACCGGCATCCACCACGGCGCGTTCCTCCACCTCGGTGATGCCGGAGGGAACGCAGATGATGACACGGGGCTTAAACAGGCTAAAACCGCCCGTGACCTTATGGAGGAACTCCTTGAGCATACGCTCGGTCATGTCGTAGTCGGAGATGACACCCTCGCGGAGAGGACGGATGGCCACGATGTTGCCGGGGGTACGACCCAGCATGGCCTGCGCCTCAGCGCCCACCTTCAAAAGACGGCCGGTATTCTTGTCAATGGCCACCACGGAGGGCTCGTTCAGCACAACACCCTTACCCTTCACATACACCAGAACGGAAGCGGTACCCAGATCGATACCAATATCTTTTGCCAAAGAAAACATAATTGCACCTCTACAATTCGTTGAAAATTTATTTTATGTCGCGGTAAAACCGCCGAATTTCCTCAACTATTCATTATACTGATGGCTTTCCCCATTTGCAAGAGCAAGATAAAAATGTTTACACTTTCGCCACCACTTTATTCTGCCCTGAATGCAGAAAAATCATTAATCCCGTACCATACTCAGCGTCAGGCACAAAACCTCTGCCGCGCCCGCCCCTTTCAGCACGCGGGCGGCTTCACCCAGCGTAGCGCCGCTGGTACACACATCATCGATCAGCAGCAAACGCTTGCCTGCAAAGGCTTCCACATTCACCGCTTCGTACACGCCCAACACATTGGCGCGGCGCTGAGCGTGATCGTCAATGCCCGATTGGGCGGGATTATCCCGCACCTTCTTCAGTGTCTCCAAGGGTGCCACGTGCCAATCTACGCACAAGGAAGCGCACAGCAAACGTGCTTGGTCATAGCCACGCTTTTTCAAGCGCTTGTGGCTGACAGGCACCCATGTAACGGCATCGAACTCGCCGCTGTAGCGCTCGGCGGCACACTGGGCCATCATCTGCCCGAAGCAGTCGATGCCGCCGGTCTTGCCGTTAAATTTCAAATCATGTACCGCCGTGCGGACACTATCCTCGTAGAAAAGGGGCGCAGTGACACTCTTGAAGTTTGCACCGCTCTTGACCTTTTCACACCACGGCAGCGTCTTTTTGCACCCATCGCACAGCAGTGCTTTTCCCACGATGGCGCCGCAGAAAGGACATCTGCGAGGGAAGAACAAGTCCATCATACTGCCCATGATCTTATTAATACTATCGTTCACATCTTTGAAACTCATTCTTCACTCGCCTCCTTTAATC